>JAJTBM010000193.1 GCA_021286885.1 Rhodocyclales bacterium | reverse complement strand
CTTGCATGGCATGCAAGAGGTCAGCGGTTCGATCCCGCTTACCTCCACCAAGCAACAAAATCGAAGGTTTAGTCCCCTTCGTCTAGAGGCCTAGGACACCGCCCTTTCACGGCGATAACACGAGTTCGAATCTCGTAGGGGACGCCAGATTCCTAACAAAGAATCTGCCTGGAGTGGTAGTTCAGTTGGTTAGAATACCGGCCTGTCACGCCGGGGGTCGCGGGTTCGAGCCCCGTCCACTCCGCCACGAATTTTGGTTCTGTTCGTTTTCTCGGGCAGCCTGCGCAAAAGCCACCTTCGGGTGGCTTTTTGCATTTCTGATTTCTGATTTCTGTATTCCGAATATCTTGCTGCTCCGGCGGGGCTTGTTCCCCACCAAGGCAGCAGGTAGACTTTCGAGTCGGTTGAGGCGGACACAGGTTCGCCTCTTTTTGCATGGGACATGCATAAATACAGCAGCCCGAGCCGGACTTCCCGGTGCGCTCCAAGGATTCAGAATGTTTGACGCGGTACGCAACAACAAGAAGATCTCCCAGGCATTCCTGGCCCTGATCACCTTGCCCTTTGCCTTCTGGGGTCTTGACTCCTACGTGAAGAACGCAGGCGGGCAGGGGGAGCTAGCCTCGGTGGATGGGATCGCCATTAATCAGGCTGAGTTCGACAATGCCCTGCGCGAGCAACAAGACCGCCTGCGGGCTTCCTTGGGCGAAAATTACAGCCCCGCGCTGGTGGAGTCCCTGGAGTTCCGCCGTGCCGTGCTGGAGCGCCTCATCAATCAGCGTCTGCTGGCCATGGCCACCGTCAAGGGCAACATGACGGTGCCCGACAAGGCGCTGCAAGACACCATTCTGGGCATTGGCGCCTTCCAGAAGGATGGCAAGTTCTCGCCTGCCCAGTACGAAAGCGTGCTGCGAGCCCAGGGCATGAGCCAGGCCGTGTTTGAATCCCGCCTGCGCAGCGATTTGAGCTTCCAGCAGGTGCTGGGCGCTGTTTCTGAAGCAAGTCTGGTGTCCCGTGCTTCGGCTGAGCGCTTGATGGCGGTGCAGATGGAAGAGCGCAGCGTGAGTGAAGTCCAGCTGCCGGGTACTGCCCAGTTGTCGGCGGTCAAGCTTGCGGAAGGCGCCGCCCAGAAGTTCTACGACGAGAATCGGGCCCGCTTTGAACTTCCCGCCCGGGCTCGGGTGGAGTATGTGTTGCTCAACCAGGATGCAGTGGCCAGCCAGGTCAGCGTGAGCGATGCCGATCTGCGCAAAGAGTACGAGGCCCATGTTCAGGACCGTTACCAGCAGCCCGAAGAGCGCCGCGCCAGCCACATCCTGATTGCCGTCGACAAGGGTGCCGATGCAGCTGCCGTCAAGGCCGCCCAGGAAAAGGCCGAGGCCCTGCTCAAGCAGGTGAAGGCCAATCCCGCCGATTTCCCCCGCCTCGCCAAAGACAACTCCCAGGATCCGGGCTCCGCCGGGCAGGGGGGCGATCTGGGTTTCTTTGGCAAGGGCATGATGGACAAGGCCTTCGAGGCCGCCACCTTCAATCTGGCCAAAGAAGGCGAGATTTCCGCGCTGGTGCGCTCCGACTACGGTTTTCACATCATCCGTCTGACCGGCCTCAAGCCTGCCAAGCAGCGCAGCTTTGACGAAGTGAAGGGCGAAATCGCCGCCGAGCTGCGCCGTACCGAAGCCAAGCGCAAGCTGGCCGATGCTGCCGAAGGCTTCGGCAACACCGTGTATGAGCAATCCGACAGCCTCAAGCCGGTGGCCGAGAAGTACAAGCTCAACATTCAGACCACCGACTGGATCGTGCGCGATGCCAAGGCCGCCAAGCAGCCTGAGCCCTTCGGCAACGAAAAGCTCCTGAGCGCGGTGTTTGGTGATGATGCGGTCAAGAACAAGCGCAACACCGATGCCATCGATGTGGGCAACGGTCAGCTGGTGTCCGCCCGAGTGCTCGAATACAAGCCTGCAGCCCTGCGCCCCTTTGAAGAGGTCAAGGCCCAGATCGAGCAGATGCTGACCCAGGAAGAGGCCGTCAAGCTCGCCGAAAAGGATGGCCAGGCCAAGCTTGCTGCCCTCGCCAAGGGCGAAGCCCTGCCCCTGACCTGGACCCCCGCCCGCACCCTGGTGCGTAGCTCTCCGGGTTTTAGCAACGAAGCCCGCCGCAGCATCTTCCAGGCTGCCGTCGACAAGCTCCCCGCCTACGCAGGCGCCACCACCCCAGGCATGGGCTACACCCTGTACCGGATCGAAAAGGTGAATCACCCCAAGGTGCCCGCCGACGACCCCAATCTCAAGGGGCTGCAGCAGCAGTACGCCAAGATCGTCGCCGAGCAAGACTTTGCCGGTTACCTGGCCGCGCTGCGCAAGCGCTATAACGTGAAGGTGAACACCGCTGCCCTGGAAGGCCACAAGGACAAGCCCTAATCCTGGGCAGGAGGCTTGGGGGCGACTTAGAACGCCTCCCCGCGCCTCCAATGCCGTGTGTTGAAGCAATAAAGCAAAGAGCCCGCAGTGTGCGGGCTCTTTGCTTGTGGTTTGCCGCTTGCTGCTTATCGCTTATTGCCTATGGCTTTTGGCTTCACGCAGCGGGCTTAATGCAACACCTTCCCCTCCCGACTCAGGACGGTGAGATCCACAAAGCGGGAGCCGTTGTGGCTGGTGGGGGTGTAGTTGATCTTGAAGCCGCCCAGGTCGAAGGGGCCGCTTTCGAGGGTGCTTACCAGCTTTTCGCGGGTGAGTTCCTTGCCGCTGCGCTTGAGAGCTTCGGCCATGAGTTTGGCGGTCAGGTAGCCTTCAACGCCGTAGTAGCTGTAGGGGCTTTGTTTGGCAAAGGCCTGAAGGGCTTTCTGGTATTCGCGGACGACGGGGGTTGTGTCATTCCAGGGATAGGGCATGACCTGGGAGATGCCGATGCCGTGGGCCTCTTTGGCACCCAGTTCGGCCACCAGCAGGTCGGCGCCGATGGGGGAGAGGGTGGAGAACTGGGGCATCTGGCCGGCCTTGCGCATCTGGCGCACAAATTCGGCGGTGGGCTTGTACAGGGTCACCATGATTACGGCCTGGGCATTCGCCTTGGCGATCTGGCTGACGGCGCCTTCTACCTGGAGGGAGTTGCGCTCCACCGAGGCGGCTGCCACGGGCTTGAGCTTATGCTTGGCGAGGGCTGCGGTCACGCCGTCGAGGCCGGATTTGCCGAAGCCGTCGTTCTGGTAGAACACCGCAATCTGGGTGACGCCTAGGCCCACCAGATGATCAACGATGGATTCGGTCTCGTCGGCATAGCTGGCGCGCAGGTGGAACATATAGCGGTTCACCGGATTGCGCAGGGCGTTGGAGCCGCTGATGGTGCCGATCAGGGGCACCTTGGCTTCCGAGAACACTTTCATGGATTCGGTGGTGGGGGATGAGCCGTAGAAGGCCATCAGAGCGAACACCTTGTGTTCGTTGATGAGCTTTTGAGTGTTGGCGACGGCTTTGTCGGTTTCGTAACCGTCATCCAGGGCCACCAGTTCGATCTTCTTGCCGTTGACCCCGCCGGCATTGTTGATCTGGTTGAAATAAGCCAGCGCCCCTTCCTTCATTTCCTTCCCGTAGGCGCCATTGGGGCCGCTGAACGGGGAGGACATGCCCAGGGTGATGGTGGTGTCGGTGATGCCGGGTTCAGCGGCCTGCGCAGTGCCGGTCAGGGTGCAACAGGCCAGCAGTCCCGCCACGAGGGACTTGAGGAGGGGTTGTCTCATGGTGTGTCATTATTATGAAAGTACGGAGACGAAAAGATAGCACTTTTGCCTTGAGGGAAAAAGAAACCGGGGGTAACAAAAAGGGCAGCCATATGGACTATGGCTGCCCTTGTGTCATGTTGGAGCAGGCTGAATCGGTGGGTGATTCAATATGCTCCATGGCTTGCACTGCAAGCGCTGAGGTTTAAGGTTCAGGCGCCGAAGAAATCCTTCACCTTATCCATCCACGACTTGGCCTTGGGGTTGTGGCGCTCGGCGTTGCCGGAGGCGATTTCCTCAAACTCCCGCAGCAGTTCCTTCTGGCGGTCGGTGAGCTTGACCGGGGTTTCCACCACCACATGCACCATCAGGTCGCCCGGGGCGTGGGAGCGCACGTTCTTGATGCCCTTGCCGCGCAGCCGGAAGATCTTGCCGCTCTGGGTTTCGGCCGGAATCCGGATCTTGGCGGCCCCGTCCAGGGTCGGAATCTCGATTTCGCCGCCCAGGGCTGCGGTGCTAAAGCTGATGGGCATCTCGCAGTGCAGGTCGTCGCCATCGCGCTGGAACACGGCGTGGGGCTTGATGTGGATTTCCACGTACAAGTCGCCCGCCGGGCCGCCATTGACGCCCGGTTCGCCGTGGCCGCCGTGGCGCAGGCGCATGCCGTCGTCGATGCCGGCAGGGATCTTCACTTCCAGGGTCTTGTTGCGCTTCACCCGGCCAGCGCCGCCGCAGCTGGTGCAGGGCTCGGGGATGATGCGGCCGCTGCCGTGGCACTTGGGGCAGGTCTGCTGGATGGAGAAGAAGCCTTGCTGGATGCGCACTTGGCCCGCGCCGCCGCAGGTGGGGCAGGTCTTGGGCTGGGTGCCGGGTTTGGCGCCGGAGCCGTGGCAGGTGTCGCATTCTTCCTGGGCCGGAATCCGGATGGTCTTCTCGGTGCCCCGGGCGGCTTCTTCCAGGGTGATTTCCAGGTTGTAGCGCAGGTCGGCGCCGCGATACACGTTGGAACGGCCACCGCCGCCCCCCCGGGCGCCGCCGAAGATTTCATCAAAGATGCCGCCAAAGGCATCGCCGAAGCCCCCGAAGCCGGCACCACCGCCGCCGCCCATGCCCGCTTGCGGGTCAATGCCGGCGTGGCCGTACTGGTCGTAGGCGGCGCGCTTCTGGCCGTCGGAGAGGATCTCGTAGGCCTCCTTGGCCTCCTTGAACTTGTCTTCGGCGTCTTTGTTGTCCGGATTGCGGTCCGGGTGGTATTTCATGGCCAGCTTGCGGTAGGCCTTCTTGAGTTCGTCGTCGGATGCGTCGCGATTGACGCCGAGGATCTCGTACAAATCCCGTTTCGCCATGTTTTGCGTACTCAGGCTGTAGCTGTGGAAAGGCCGAGCCGAGCGGCGCACGGGGCGCCGACACAGCTCGGCCGGGTCGTCAGACCGGAAGGGTCGGAGGCGTCTGGGGTTCAGACGCCCAGAGGCTCAGGTGCTTACTTCTTGTCCTTCACTTCGGTGAACTCGGCGTCCACCACGTCGGCGTCCTGGGCCTTGCCTGCACCGCCGGCTTGGGCACCTGCACCGGCAGCGCCGGCTTCAGCCTGGGATTGGGCGTAGATCTTCTCGCCCAGCTTCTGGCTGGCAGCGGCCAGGGCTTCGCTCTTGGCTTCGATGGCGGCCTTGTCGCCGGACTTGATGGCTTCTTCGGCGTCCTTGATGGCGGCTTCGATCTTTTCCTTTTCGCCACCGTCCAGCTTGTCGCCGTGTTCGGTCAGTGCCTTCTTGACGGAGTGGACCAGGGTGTCGAGCTGGTTGCGGGCTTCGACCAGTTCGTGGGCCTTCTTGTCTTCCTCGGCGTTGGCCTCGGCGTCACGCACCATGCGCTCGACTTCTTCATCGGACAGACCGGAGTTGGCCTTGATGGTGATGTTGCTTTCCTTGCCGGTGGCCTTGTCCTTGGCGGAGACGTGCAGGATGCCGTTGGCGTCGATGTCGAAGGTCACTTCGATCTGGGGCATGCCACGCGGAGCGGGGGGGATGCCTTCCAAGTTGAATTCGCCCAGCAGCTTGTTGCCGGCCGTCACTTCACGCTCGCCCTGGAACACCTTGATCGTCACCGCCGGCTGGTTGTCGTCGGCGGTGGAGAAGGTCTGGGAAGCCTTGGTCGGGATGGTGGTGTTCTTCTTGATGAGCTTGGTCATCACGCCGCCCAGGGTTTCGATGCCCAGGGACAGGGGGGTGACGTCCAGCAGCAGCACGTCTTTCACTTCACCTTGCAGCACGCCGCCCTGGATGGCGGCGCCCACGGCCACGGCTTCGTCGGGGTTCACATCGCGACGGGGATCCTTGCCG
>JAJTBM010000192.1 GCA_021286885.1 Rhodocyclales bacterium | reverse complement strand
GTGGCGGCGACGGCGGCCAGGGCGATCAGCTCGCGCATGGTGTGATTCTCCGTTGGGGGGTTGATAAATCCGGGGGCCGGATTGGGGGCTTACTTTCCGGCGGCGCTGGTGGCCACCACGTGGAATTTGATGTCGATCTCGTTGGCGACCGCAGACACGTCGGCCCAGGGGCCTTCACCGATGGCGTAGTCCATGCGCTTGAAGACGAAGCCGCCATCAAACACGGCCTCGCTGCCGTTCTGGGTGACGGTGAAGGGGGCCGTCACGTCCCGGGTCTGGCCCTTGATGGTCAGTTTGCCCTGGGCTTCGTAGCGGTTGCCCCCCAGGGCTTTGACCCCGGTAGAAACAAAGCGGGCGGTGGGATAGGCCTTCACGTTGAACCACTGCTTGCCCACCACTTCGTCGTTGGCGTCCTTGGAGCCTGCGTCGATGCTGGCCAGGTCGATTTCAAGGGTGGTGCTGGCGGCGGTGGGCTTGGCCGGATCAAAGCTGATCTGGGCGTTGAATTTCTTGAAGCTGCCCGGCACCGGCACGCCCATCTGGCGGGAGCTGAAGTTCAGGCTGCTCTTGGCGGGCTGAACCTGGTTGAACTCGGCGGCCTGGGCGGTGCCGGCCAGCAACAGGGCGAGGGTGAGGGCGAGGGGCTTGTTCATGGTGTTCTCTCCGGGGGCGGTGTGCGGTGTGTTGGGGGCGTGTTCAGTGGCCAAAGGGCAGCATCCGGCGCAGGGTGCCATCCCGGTCGAGCAGGGTGTGCTTGAGGGCGCCGGCCACGTGCAGGCCCACCAAACCGAGCAGTGCGAAGTTGAGAGCTTCATGGGCTTCCTTGAGCAGATCTCCCAGTTCGGGGTTCTTGGCGATCAGGTCAGGCAGCGGCAGCACGCCGAAATACACCACCTGGAAACCCTTGGCCGAACTCATCAGCCAGCCGGACAGGGGCACCGCAAACATCAGCACGTAGAGCAGCACGTGGGTGAGTTCGGCAATCCGGTGCTGCCAGGCCGGGGCGGGCAGGGCGGCCGGCGGGCGGTGGGTGATGCGCCAGAGCAGACGCGGCACGAACAGCAGCAGCACGGTGATGCCGATCCACTTGTGGTAGGAGTAGAGCTTCAGCTTGTTGGGCGACAGGGGCAGGTCGTGCATGTAAACGCCCAGGGGAAAGGCGGCCAGGATCAGCAGCGCAATGATCCAGTGGGCCGCAATGGCCGGGCCCGAGTAGCGGGGGGAGGAGGTGTTCATCTCAGTGTTCCTTGACGGCAGTGAAGGGGCGCGGGCTGTGGTCCTGCCACAGGTAGGCATCCATAGCCAGACCGGCGTAGGTGTATTCCGGTTCCAGGCGCAGGGGTAATTCTCCATGCTCGGCGGCGCCCAGGGCAGAAAACAGCGGCAGCAAATGATCTTCGCTCGGATGGGCGCCCACCCCCAGGGGGGTGAGTCGGCGGTAATCCTGCAAGCGCGGGCGATCATCCTCGGCCAGGGCGGCGCCCACCCAATCCGCAAACTGGCGGGCCTGGGGCAATGCGGGGCCGCCTTCCCAGTTGAGCCAGCCAAAGTTGTGGGTGACAGCCCCCGAGGCGAGGATCAGCACCCCTTCATCCCGCAGGGGGCGCAGGGCCACCCCCAGGCGCCGGTGCCAGTCCGGCCCCGCGTAGGGCTGGATGGAGAGCTGGGCCACCGGGATGTCGGCTTCCGGGTACATTTGGCTCAGGGGAATCCAGGCGCCGTGGTCCAGGCCCTGATTTTGGGTGATGGCGATGGGCAAGCCGGCGGCCTCCATCAGCGCCACCACCCGTTCGGCCAGGGCCGGTGCCCCCGGCGCCGGGTACTGGCGGGCGTACAGGTCCGGCGGAAAGCCGCCAAAGTCGTGGATGGTTTCGGGTTGGGGGGCGCTGCTCACCTGGGGCCCACGGGTCGTCCAGTGGGCCGACACCACCAGAATCGCCCGGGGGCGGGGCAGTTCGGCGCCCAGGCGCTTCCACAGTTCCAGGGTGGCGCCAGGCTGGCGCACCACATCCGGCGCACCGTGGGAAACAAACAAAACAGGTTGGCGAGCGTTCATGGGGCCCTCCCGGGGCAGTCTTTTCAGCAGAGGCAGCGTGCGCTGCGGGATGGGCGTACTTTAGGCTGTTGATTGGGCCTGAAATAGTATTTAATCGGGAAATCTTTGTTGCTGTTTTTGAAACAATGGACCGACTCCATGCAATGAGTGTGTTCCTGCGGGTGGCCGAAGCGGGCAGTTTTGCGGCGGCGGCCAAGCATCTGGATCTGGCCCGCTCCATGGTGACCCGCACCGTGGCCGGGCTGGAGGCCCATCTGGGCACCAAGCTGATTGCACGCAGCACCCGCAGCCTGCGCCTCACTTCCGAAGGAGCCGTGTATCTGGAGCGCTGCCGGGAGATCCTGAGTCTGGTGGAGGCCGCCGAAGGGGATCTGGCCGGCAACCAGTTCCAGTTGCGGGGCCTGATCCGGGTGGGGGTGCCCCTCAGCTTTGGGGTGCGCCATGTGGCGCCCCTGGTGGGGGAGTTCCTGGCCAGCCATCCGGGGCTGGATCTGGATCTGGATTTTGATGACCGGCGGGTGAACCTCATCGAAACCGGCCTCGACATGGCGATCCGCATCACCAGCCAGCTGGACCCGACCCAGGTGGCCCGGCGCATCGGGCGGGCCCGTTTCCTGACCCTGGCTTCACCCGATTACCTCGCCCGCCACGGGCGTCCGCGCCATCCGGCTGAGCTGGCCCAGCATGAATGCTTGGACTACACCGGCTCCAGCCGGCCCTGGGCCTACTGGGTGGATGGGGAATGGCGCCAGGTACCCGTGCGAGGCCGGTTGCGGGCCAATAATGGCGATGCGCTGCTGGATGCCGCCGTGCGCGGTTTGGGCATCTGCGCCCAACCCAGCTTCATCGCGGCCCCGGCCCTGCGCAGCGGCGCGCTGGAAGTGGTGCTGCCCGAATACCCGACCCCTGAGCTGGGCATTCATGCGGTGTTCCCGGGCAACCGCCACCTGTCGGCCCGGGTGAGGGCCTTTACCGACTATCTGGCTGCCCGGATGGGGGATACGCCTTCTTGGGAGCTGAATCTTCCCCCGCAGACCCTGGCGGGAAAACCGTTCAGCGCCTAATATGCGCGGGCCGACCCCGGGTCGGCAGTCATAACAAAATCATATTCGGGAGCAGGGTTTTTCCTGGTCCCACCCAGCTTAGCTGTCGATAACAGTCAACACAGGAGTGCCTCCATGAGCCAAACCGTTACCCTCGGTGGAAACCCCGTTCAAGTCGAAGGTCAGCTGCCCCAGGCCGGTCAGACCGCCCCCGCCTTCAGCCTCGTGGCCAAGAATCTGGCTGACACCCCCCTGTCCGCCTACGCGGGCAAGCGCAAGGTGCTCAACATCTTCCCGAGCGTGGATACCCCCACCTGCGCCACCTCGGTGCGCACCTTCAACCAGTCTGCCAGCAGCCTGAACAACACCGTGGTGCTGTGCATCTCCGCCGACCTGCCCTTCGCCCAGGCCCGCTTCTGCGGCGCTGAAGGCCTGAACAACGTGGAAACCCTGTCCACCCTGCGGGGCGGCAACTTCCTGGCTGACTACGGCGTTGCCATTGCCAGCGGCCCCCTGACCGGCCTCGCCGCCCGTGCCGTGGTGGTGCTGGACGAGAACGACACGGTGCTCCACGCCGAGCTGGTCGCCGAGATCAAGAACGAGCCGAACTACGCCGCCGCCCTGGCTGTGCTGGCCTGATACCAGGTTTGACGCCATGAGCACACCGGAACAGGACGCCGCCCGCCCCACCGAAGCCCAGATCCAGGCCCTCGTGCACGGCTTTTATGGCCGTGCCCGGGAAGATGCGCTGCTTGGCCCCGTATTCGAGGCCGAAGTCGCTCACTGGGGCGAGCATCTGCGGGTGATCTGCGATTTCTGGTCTCGCACCCTGTGCGGCACCGAGCGCTACACGGGCAGCCCCTATCCGGTGCATGTGCGCCTGCCGGTGGAGCCCGCGCATTTTGCGCGCTGGCTCGAACTGTTCCAGGTTGCCGCCCGGGAGTTTCTCCCCGGGCCGGCCGCCGAGCAGGCCATGGCCAAGGCCGAACTGATGGCCCGCAGCTTCCAGGCCGGGATGTTCTTCACCCCGCGCAAGGACGGCTGAAGGCCACCGGCGCCAGGGCTGAAATCTTCAGCCCTGGCCCCAGCCCAGCCAGGCAAGACCAATCAGGGCCGCCACCAGGCTCGCCACCAGCACGGCCCCCGCTGCCACATCCTTGGCAAAGCCGATTTCCGGATGCCGCTCCGGGTGCAGCCGGTCTGCCAGCGCCTCCAGGGCTGTGTTGAGCAGTTCGGCCACCAGTACCATCCCCGCCGCCATCAGGATCAGCGCCCACCACAGGGGCGTCGCCCCCCGGTAAGCCAGCACCCCGATTACCCCCGCCAGCACGCCCAGATGGGTGCGCAGACTGCGCTCCTGCCGCACGGCGCCCGCCAGCCCGCGCCAGGCGTGCCCCAGGCGCAACAGCAAACCCTGTCCCTTCATCGCTCGATTTTCCGGCCCAGTGGGCGGGCCTCGAAGTGAAAAATTCAGTGGAGTGAAGGCTGTATCAGGTAGTCTGGCAGGCTGTGTCCTGCCGAGTTGCCCCATGTTCTCCACCCGCCATTATTTTGCCGTCCTGGGTGCTGCGTGCGCCCTGCAAGCCTGCAGCCGCCCCGAGCCCCTCTCGGTGGCCGACATGGCCCGTTTTCGGGCTGAGCTGATCGCCCCTCGTCCTGAATGCAAGACCTTCGCCGAGCAACTCGACCCAGCACGCGTCAAAACCTTTGCTGAGGCCGATCAAATCTACCACGCTGCCAAGGCCCTTTCCTGCATCAAGCCTGATGTCTGAGGGCGCGGGCGGCGCGTAAGCGTTTGCCCCCACCCCCCGTCAGACGCACAAAAGCCAGCCCGGGAAGGCTGGCTTTTTTGTGTGAGGGTGATGGGCGAGCTTGGATGTACGCCTTGAGCAGGATTTTTTACGTCGTCATGGCTCGTTTGATGCTGACCATGGGGCGGTGTGCTTCGGCGTGCCACAGATCATAGGCGAGCTGGCCTTTCAGCCAGGATTCTGCACTAGGGCCATCCAGCCAGGATTCAAGGCGTAGCGCCAGATCGATGCTGATCCCCGCCTTGCCATTCAGCACCCTGGAGAGAGTGACGCGGTTGATCCCAAGTTCTGCCGCCGCCTGGGTGACTGACAGGCCGAGTGCAGGCAGCACGTCCTCCCGGAGCGTTTCGCCGGGATGGGGAGGGTTGTGCATCCTTGTCATGTCGATTCTCCTTAGTGGTAGTCCTGGTAATCGACCAGGATGGCATCTTCGCCTTCAAATACAAAAGTCATCCGCCAATTGCCATTAACGGTCACCGACCAGTGATCGGCCAGTTCGCCGCTCAGTGCATGCAGTCGCCAGCCTGGCATGTTCATGTCTTTGGGATCACGGGCGTCATTGAGTTGCCGTAACTGGCGTGCCAGCCTTCCTGCATGGTCGGGCCGTATCCCTGCCTTGCTGCCGGACTCGAAAAACAGCGCCAAGCCTTTGTGTTTGAAGTGCTTGATCATTAGAAAAATTGTAGCGTTTGGCGCTACAGGCCGCAAGGTCATGGAAGCCGCCCATGCGCGATTGAGCGGGCTGACCCAAGCGGATGCATGCCACCCAGTCCATGGCGCTAAAAAGCAAAAAGGCCAACCCCGAAGGATTGGCCTAAGTGCTTGATGTTGCTGGTGGGGCCAGCAGGACTTGAACCCGCGACCAAGCGATTATGAGTCTGGTGGTATGCGTGTTTTCCGGCGTTGATAGGGATGCATGAAAAATTTTAACTGCATGAAAAATATGAGATTTTTGTTTTTTGGGCATTGGTTGATGTTGATGGGTGTTGTTAGAATGGGGAGCAATGAGGCAGCAATGGAAACGTCTGTGGCTCCCGACACCCAGGAGCAACGACCATGGCCCGCGAAACCGAACGCATCCGCCTGACCCTTGACCGCATCCGCAGGCTGCCATCCCCGGCAGGTTCTCAGGCGGTTTATG
>JAJTBM010000191.1 GCA_021286885.1 Rhodocyclales bacterium | reverse complement strand
CTCGTGTACAACCGAACTGAATTGAGGAGTTTTTGATGTCCGTATCCCTGAAAGCCCTGATTGAGCGTCTTACCCCGGTAGCCCGCCGGGCGGTGGAGCAGGCCGCCAGCCGAGCCTTGGCACGAACCCATTTCGAAGTGGAAATTGAGCACGTGTTGCTGGCCCTGCTGGATCAGGAGGACAACGCCGCCCGGGCCGCCCTGTATGCCCTGGATCTGGACCCTGCGCGCCTGGTGCGCGAACTGGAGGATGCTGCGTCGGGTTTCCGCAGCGGCAATAGTCGCAATCCGGTGCTGTCCACCTGGTTGCCCCAATGGCTGGAAAAAGCCTGGGTGCTGGCGAGCATGGAGTTTTCCCAGACGCGGATGTCTAGCCTGGATCTGTTGCTGGCCTTGGGGCGGGATGCCGCCTTGCGCCAAGCGCTCCAGGACAGTGTTCCAAGCCTGTTGCGTCTTGATATGGCCCCTCTGGGGGCGGCCTATCGCAGCTTGCGGGCCCATGGTGGTGAAGATGCCGGAGAGGGGGGGGGCGGGCGGAGTGGGGGCGCAGCCGCGCCGACGCAGCCGGGTGCCGCGCCCGGAGGGCTGCGGGGCACCCCGGGTTTGGACCAATACACGGTGGATCTGACCGGGCAAGCACGGGCGGGGCGTATCGACCCCATCCTCGGGCGAGATGGGGAGATCCGCCAGATGATCGATATCCTGATGCGACGGCGCCAGAACAATCCCATCCTGACCGGAGAGCCCGGTGTCGGGAAAACGGCGGTGGTGGAAGGCTTGGCCCGCAAGATCGTCCTTGGGGAAGTCCCAGATGTGTTGCAGGGGGTTCAGTTGCGCACCCTGGATCTGGGGCTGCTGCAGGCGGGGGCCAGCGTCAAGGGGGAGTTTGAGAACCGCCTGCGTCAGGTGATTGATGAGGTAAAGGCCAGCCCTGTCCCCATCATCCTGTTCATCGATGAAGCCCACACCATGATTGGTGCAGGCGGTGCTGCGGGACAGAATGACGCGGCCAATTTGCTCAAGCCGGCTCTGGCCCGGGGGGAGTTGCGCACCATTGCGGCGACAACCTGGGCTGAATACAAAAAGTATTTTGAGAAGGATGCGGCCCTGGCGCGGCGTTTTCAGGTGGTGAAGGTCGAAGAACCGGTACCGGAACTGGCCGTCCAGATGGTGCGTGGTTTGCTGGAGCCCATGCGAACCCACCATGGGGTTGAGATTCTCGATGAGGCGGTACGGGCAGCCGTGCATCTGTCCAGCCGCTACATTGCCGGGCGGCAACTGCCGGATAAGGCCATCAGCGTGCTGGATACTGCCTGTGCTCGGGTGGCCCTTTCCAGAGCCGGCCGACCGGGGCCGGTGGAGGATGTGGAGGCGCTGCTGGCCAATCTGAGGCGTGAACGGGCGGCCTTGCTGCAGGAAGCCGGGCATGGGGCGCGTCTCGCCGAGCTGGACCAGCGGGAAGCTCTGCTGGAGCAGGATCTGGCGCGCTTGCAGGCCGATTGGAAAAGCCAGCAGGCAGTGGTCGACGAACTCGCCGCCCTGCGTACGGCGCGACTTGAGGCGCAGCACGACGCTGGCTTGCTAGAACGCCTGCAAGAGCGGCGCGAGGCCTTGCGGGCGCTCCAGCGTACGCAGCCCCTGGCCTATGAGTGTGTGGATGAGCAGGTGATTGCCGATGTGATTGCGGGTTGGACCGGCATACCCTTGGGGCGGATGGTCAGCAATGAGCTGGGCCAGGTGCGCCAGCTGGCAGGTCTGCTGGCGGGGCGGGTGATTGGCCAGGATCATGCGTTGGAGCAGATTGCCGAGCGGGTGAGGATTGCCAAAGCCAAGCTTGAAGATCCGGGCAAGCCCAAGGGGGTTTTCCTGCTGGTGGGGCCCTCGGGGGTGGGCAAGACCGAGACTGCGCTGGCCTTGGCGGAGACCCTGTATGGGGGTGAGCGCAATCTGATTACCATCAACATGTCTGAATACCAGGAGGCGCACACGGTGTCCGGCCTCAAGGGCTCGCCCCCGGGCTATGTGGGCTATGGGGAAGGGGGCGTGCTGACCGAAGCCGTGCGCCGCAAGCCCTATTCGGTGGTGCTGCTGGACGAGGTGGAAAAGGCCCACCCCGATGTGATGGAGCTGTTCTTCCAGGTTTTCGACAAGGGCGTGCTGGAGGACAGTGAAGGGCGGGAGGTGGATTTTCGCAACACCATCATCCTGCTCACATCCAATGCCGGGTCTGAGCTGGTCATGGCCGCCTGGGAGCGTGGAGTGAGTGTGGAGGGCGTGTCGCGCCCGCCCACCCCTGCGGATCTGGTTGAAATCCTGCGCCCGACGTTGCATCGGGTGTTCAAGCCAGCTTTTCTGGGGCGGCTGGATGTGGTGCCGTATTTTCCGATTGGAGAGGATGCGCTGCGTGCGATTGTGGCCCTCAAGCTGGAGCGCATTCGTGCCCGGATCGCAGCCAATCACGGGGCTCAGGTGCATTTCCCGGATGCCTTGGGCGATGCGGTGGTGGAGCGTTGTCTGGATGTGGAAAGCGGTGCGCGCAATGCAGATGCAATCCTCACCCGGGGTTTGCTGGCCAGCATTTCGGCCGAGTTGCTGGGGCATATGGCTGATGGGCGGGAGGTGCGTGAAATTGCGGTGGCCCTGGAAGATGGGGATATCCGCGTCTCCCTGAGCTGAGGTGGGGCCATGTGGTCAAGTATTGCCATGTGGAGCGGGCTGACGCTGGGGTGGTGGGGGCTGCTATGGCTTCTAATCCCCTCGGAATGGGCGGTCACCAATCCCGGTAGCTTGCTGATGCTGCATCTGGCGCCGCCGCCCGCCTTGGGTTTGGGTGTGCGGGCCTGGGAACGGCTCGGGAGTCTGCGCTTGGAGGAGGAGGCCCAGCAGGCTGAAGTTCAGGCAGCCGAAGCCAGTGCTCAGGCCGATCGTGCTGCCCGTGCCCGCCATGTGGCACAGCTGGCCGAGCGTCAGCAGATGCTTGAATGTCGTGCTCTGCACTGTATCGCCTTGCCGGCCGATACGGTGCCGGCCTGGCTGGACGAAACCCAGGAAGGGTGGAGCTGGCGCCGTCTTGAGGCCGAGGAACTGGCCGAAGGTTTGGAGCAGGGCGCCGATGCCCTGCGGGCGGGGTTGGCCCAGGAAGTGCTGGCGGCCCTGTATGCCTGCGCGCCCGGGGCGGCCTGGTTGCCGGTGTATACCGAATCACCCACGGAGGAGGCCCCCGTGACGTGGCTGGCTCGGGTGCAGGGCTGGGTTCAGGCCCAGGGGCGTCGCTGCTTGACCCAGAACGCCCCCCATGCGGATGTGCGTTTGCTGGCAGGTCAGGGCGCCCTGGCCGCACGGGTGCAGCAGATTTTTGAGCTTCAACCTGAATTGCCCGGGGTGGTGGTGCTGGCAGCAGATGGTGCTGCATTGCAAGGCCCCTTGCTGGAGCCTGAGGATGTATTGCCCCCGGGCGGCTTGGCCTGTGTGGGCTTGCTGTTCTTGCGCCAGGGTTTAGACGAGGATGGGCACGCCCGGGCGGCGGTGCTCGATAGCGATCCTTATCGGCCTTACTGGGAAAAGCGTTTTGTGCGCCCGGTGCCGGCCTGGGGGGCCGTGCCTCTGGAGTATCAGCCAGGTTTAGCCGGACTGCCGGTCTTGGCTCGTCTGGCCCGACCTGGGGTGGCTGACGGCTTGCCCCAGCGCCGGGGGCAGCAGCTTGCCCGTGGCTTGGCGCCCCGGCTGGAGGAGGCTCTGGTGAATGCCGCCCTGCAGGATCTGCCGTTTTGTCCGGAGGAGGCCCGTCCCGAGCTGAACCGAGCCCCTGAGCTGGCCTGGCTGGTGCATAACTGCGGCCCCGTGGATCAGGCGGGAACCCGTCTGGCGGCGGTGTGCAATACCCTGAGTCTTCATCAGGCCGAACTTGATCCCGTCGAGCAGGCCAGCAATAGCGTGACCGAGTGGGGTGAGACGGGGGCTGCCACGCCCAGTCTGCTTGCTGCCCTGGCCATTACCCACGCCCGGCGCTTGGGGCAACCGGTGCTAATGGCCCAGTTTCAAGCTGATGCCGCCAGTCTGGGCATCGTTTTACCCCCTGAGCGACCCCCTGAGTCGCCGCCTGTTTTCGAGGAGTCTCGTGCATGAAAAAAGCCATACGTTTGGGTGATCCCACCAGTCACGGGGGGCGTGTGTTGAGCGCCGCCTCCAACACCACGCTGTTCGGCAAGAAGGTCGCCCTGAAAGGGGATGCGGTCAGTTGCCCGATCAAGGGGCATTCGGGCTGCACCATTGCAGAAGGTGATCCCAGCTGGATTGTCGATGGCAAGCCGGTGGCCCTGGAAGGTCATAAAACCACCTGTGGGGCGTCTTTGATTTCGACCTTTTCTGAAGTTGGCAAGGGGTGATCTCCACCCCGTGCCAGCAAGCATAAAAATTATGGAAACCAAACTGCAGCAATTGCTGGCCCCCATACCCGGCCCTCAGCCCGCCGGGGAGGATCTGGCCTACTCCAGCTTGTTCGACCAGATTCGTGAGGCGCGGCGCAGCGATGATCCGGCCCTGGCCCAGGGCGAATGGGCCCAGGCGCTCAAAGTGGCGGAATGGCCCCGGGTGGTTCAATGGTGTGAAGACGCTTTCCAGAATCAGAGCAAGGATTTGCAGTTAGTGGTGTGGGGGGCGGAGGCGCGGGTGCGCCAGCAGGGGCTGGGCGCTTTGCCCCTGGTACTGGCCTGGTTGCAGGGCTGGCTGGAGCGCTACTGGGACCGGGGGTATCCAGAACTGGATCCGCAGGATCTGGATGAGCGGGTGGGGAAGCTGGAGTGGCTAAAGCTGCAGCTGGCTGACGCCATTCGCAAGGCCCCCGTGTTGCGGCCTGAGCAGGGGGGCTATAGCTGGCTGGACTGGCAGCAATCCCGGGAGGTGGACAACCTGGGTTTGCGCGACCCTTCGGCCCGGGATGCGGCCATTGCAGATGGCAAGTTGCCGGGCGAGGTCTTCGAAAAAGCGGCGCAGCAATGCGGCGCCCCCTGGTTTGGCGCCTTGCAGGAGCAGTTGGTACAGGCCTTGGAGCGCTACGACGCGTTGGATCTGCTGCTGGAAAAACGCTTTGGCGATCAAGCACCGAGTTTGTCCGATGTTCGGAACAGCATTTATGCCTGTCAGGATCTGGTGTTGCGCTACCGAAAGCAGATCAACCCTACGGCCGAATTCCGTTCTGCCCAACCCACCGCCTCTGGAGTCAGCCCCATGTCTGCTTCTCCCATGCCCATCCATGCGGCCTTTCAAGCCTTAGCCCAGCAGCCCATGCCGCAGCATTTCGATGGCAGCATCCAGACCCGCGCCCAGGCGGTGCAGATGTTGGGTGAGGTGGCCCGCTACTTCCGTACCCACGAGCCCCACAGCCCCGTGTCTCTCCTGGCCGAACGTGCAGCCCGCTGGGCCACCATGAGTCTGGAGGAATGGTTGCAGCATGTGGTGAAGGATGATGCCACCCTGGGCCAGTTGCGGGAGTTGCTGGACTTCCGGCAGGCCGGTGGCTGAAGCGAAACAGGCCGACCCTGGGGCCGGCCTGTTGAGGCAGAAGGCATGGTGTGATGCAGGGGCGGTCGACTTGAGGCCGCCCTTGGCATTGTGCGGATGCCTTACACCACCGCTTCCTGCTTTTCCTTCTTCACCTGGATGAACTGTTCCCGGGATACGCCCAGCCACATCACCAGGGGGCTGGCGACGAGGACGGAGGAATAGATCCCGAAGCAGATCCCGATGGTGAGTGCGAGGGCGAAGTAGTAGAGGGTTTCGCCGCCAAACACCAGCATGGAGAGCACCATCATCTGAGTGCTGCCGTGGGTGATGATGGTTCGGCTGATGGTGCTGGTGATGGCGTGATCCAGCACTTCGGGGGTGCTGAGGCCGCGCTTTTTGCGAAAGGTTTCACGCACTCGGTCGAACACCACCACTGATTCGTTCACCGAATAGCCCAGCACGGCCAGGGTGGCGGCCAGCACCGGGAGCGAGAACTCCCACTGGAACAAAGCGAAGAAGCCCAGGATGATCACTACGTCGTGCAGGTTGGCGATGATGGCCGAGACGG
>JAJTBM010000190.1 GCA_021286885.1 Rhodocyclales bacterium | reverse complement strand
GGGGCAGATGGGCCTGGTGGAGGCCGACTACATCTGGGTGACTGAGCAGCTCAAGCAGGTGGCCGCCGAGTTTAGCCAGCGGCGCATCATCTCCCTGCTGGAGGGGGGGTACTCCCTGTCTTGTCTGGCCCGGAGCGTGGTGGCCCACATCAAGACCCTGGCGGATCTCTGAGCCCGTATCTGCCCCCTTGGTGCCGCTCTGACTGTAGCTCCAGGGCTGCCAAGGGGGTGTTTTTAACGGGTTAACCCTTATCCTTGCTTGCTTTTGGTAACAGCCAATTGCTTCCGGCTATGCTTCTGGAAGTGATTGGGTACAATAGTCCACTTTCCCTATCTCTCCCCTGCGATACACATGATTACCGGTTCGATTGTCGCTATCGTCACCCCGATGCATGAGGATGGCAGCCTGGATCTTCCTCGCTTCCGCAGCCTGATCGATTACCACATTCAGGAAGGCACCGACGGCATCGTTGTCGTTGGCACCACGGGCGAGTCCCCCACCGTGAATGTGGAAGAACATTGCGAACTCATCCGCGTCGCAGTGGAGCACGCCAAGGGGCGCATTCCCATCATCGCCGGCACGGGCGCCAATTCCACCTCCGAAGCCATTGAGCTGACCGAGTTCTCCCGCAAGGCGGGGGCCGTGGCCGGCCTGTCGGTGGTGCCCTACTACAACCGTCCGACCCAGGAAGGTCTGTACCGCCACTTCCGCGCCATCGCTGAAGCCAGCCCCCTGCCCATGATCCTGTACAACGTGCCGGGTCGCACCGTGGCAGATCTGGCCAACGATACCGCCCTGCGCCTGGCCGAGATCCCCAACATCATCGGGATCAAGGACGCCACCGGCAACCTGGATCGCGCTTGCGATCTGATCGCCCGTGCGCCCAAGGATTTCGCCCTCTACAGCGGCGACGACATGACCATGATGGCCTTCATCCTGCTGGGCGGTCATGGCACCATTTCCGTCACTGCCAACGTGGCCCCGCGCCTGATGCATGAAGTCTGCGCTGCAGCTCTCAAGGGCGACGCCCTCACCGCCCGGGCGGCCAACGCCAAGCTGGTGGGTCTGCACCGGGATCTGTTCTGCGAAGCCAACCCGATTCCGGTCAAGTGGGCGGTGGAGCAGATGGGTCTGATTGGCAACGGTATCCGCCTGCCCCTCACCACCCTCTCCGAAGGCTGCCACGCCCGCGTGCGTGCTGCCATGCGTCAGGCCGGCATCGAAGTCTGAGCCGCGCTTCGTCCTCTGTAGAGTTTCTGAGTTGTCTGGGTTGTCCCAGTTGTTTTTCCCACGCCGAGGGTTACGCATGCAAAGCCGCAAGCTGGCCACCGGGTCTGCCATCGCACTCGCGATTGGCCTGACCGGGTGTTCGAGTTCCTTCCTGGAATCCAAAAAGATCGATTACAAGAGCGCCGGAACGGCCCCCGTCCTGAAATCCCTGGAAGTGCCGCCTGATCTGACGGCGCCCAGCCGGGATGAGCGCTTCACGGTGCCCGATATCGATCCCAAGGGCGTGGCCACTTTCTCGGCCTACTCCGCCGAGCGGGGTAGCGCTGGGGCCCAAGCCTCTGCGGCACCGACAGCGGCGCCCCAGGTGGCGCCGGCTAGCATCGACAAGATGCGCATTGTCCGCTCCGGCTCCCAGCGCTGGCTGGTGATCCAGGGCAACGCCGATGCCCTGTGGCCCCAGGTGCGGGATTTCTGGCAGGAAAACGGTTTTCTGCTGAACGTGGACAAGCCTGAGCTGGGTGTGATGGAAACCGACTGGGCCGAGAACCGGGCCAAGATCAGTTCCGACTTCATCCGCAACACGCTCGGCAAAGTCATCGATGGTCTGTATTCCACTCCCGAGCGTGACAAGTTCCGGACCCGTTTTGAAGCGGGTTCTGAGCCTGGCACCGTGGAAATCTACGTGAGCCACCGGGGCATGATCGAAATCTATCCGGATGAGGCCAAGAACCGTACGATCTGGCAACCTCGCCCGGCGGATCCCGATCTGGAAGCCGAGTTTTTGCAGCGCCTGATGGTGCGTCTGGGTGCGGATGAAACCCGTGCCAAGGCCAAGCTGACTGAAACTGCCGAGCCCGAGCGGGCCCGTCTGCAATCCCTGGCTGGTGCGCCGGTGCTGCAGGTGCAGGAATCCTTTGATCGGGCCTGGCGTCGGGTTGGTCTGGCTCTGGATCGGGTCGGCTTTACGGTCGAGGATCGTAACCGCAGCCAGGGTCTGTACTATGTGCGCTACGTGGATCCGGAAGTCGATGCCAAGAAGAAGGGCGACGGGGAGGGCATCCTCTCCAAGCTGGCTTTCTGGCGCTCCGACAAGCCCGTGGTGGCCACGGGCAGCCAGTACCGTATTCTGGTGAAGGAAACTGGCGAGATGTCGCAGGTGGAAGTGTTGAGTGCCGAAGGTGGTAGCGACAAGTCTGATTCTGCTCGCAAGATCCTGGGCTTGCTGCAACAGCAACTCAAGTAAATAGATGCTGTTTGTTGCGTGCTGCAGGTGCGGCGCTGCAAATAAGAAACCGGATCAGCGTATCCGGTTTTTTATTGCCTTTAATGTCTTCAATTGTCGGACTGTGGTGCGCTGGCATGTGCAGCGGGATCTGTGCAAGATCCTTTATTGAAGACCTGCACAATTTGATTGCAAGCTTATTGAAAGATTGAAATATTTAAAGATTTCAATTAAGAGCAAAAAACGAAACAGGACGAAAAAAGGACGAAAAAAAGCCAACCCGAAGGTTGGCTTTTTTGCATCGCTGTGAAGCTATTACTTCTTCTCAGCGGGAGCAGCAGCGGGAGCGGCTTCAGCGGGCTTGGCTTCAGCAGCGGGAGCGGCCGGAGCAGCGCCTTCAGCGGGCTTGGCAGCGTCAGCGGCGGGAGCAGCAGCGGGAGCGGCTTCAGCGGGCTTGGCTTCAGCAGCGGGAGCAGCAGCGGGAGCGGGAGCAGGAGCTTCAGCGGGCTTCGGCTCTTCCTTCTTGCCACAAGCGGAGACGGCCAGCGCAACGAGAGCAGCAACGAGGAGAGATTGTTTCATTGTTGGTTTCCCTTATCGATAAATTGAATACAACAGCCTAAATTTAGGGGCAATCAGGTGGGGACCCGATCTGGAGTGAATCGTAACACGGACAAAGTGTCCGAATAAAGACATTGTTGCGCCATCGCAACATTTTGAAGCATTTGTCAAGTATTTAGATCAGGTGTTTTGTTTGCTGAATGAAAATCACTGATCCAGATCGCCGAAGCCGTTGCAGTACCAGTCGTACAGCTGGGCCTGGCTGTCTTCGCTCAGATCGCGGGTGCTGTCGAGGCGGCGCTGGTCGGCCAGTAGCATGAGCGTGGGCACGTCGGCGGCCTCAACGCACAGGGTCTCCCCGTTCAGGAAGAACTGGCCATCCGAGAACAGCAGCAGGGTGCGGGCATCCAGCCGGAAACCCCGGGTTTCGGCTTCGGCACAGAATTCTTCATGCTCCAGAGGCTCGTCGGGGCCGTCGAAGAAGATGTGGGGCTTGGGTTCGGTCAGGTATGCCCCCAGGAACTGGCGTACGTCGTCCCGGCTCCAGCGAATTTGGGCGAGGGTGGCGCAGACCTTGTCCACCATGGTGTCGCTGATCTGGGCGGAGTTTTGCTGGATCTGCAGTTCGGGGTCGGCATAGATCCCGTCCAGTTGCAGACGCTCCTGCATGAAGCCCAGAAACTCCTGGGCCAGTTCCTGGTTGGTGGGGGAGCGGAAGCCGATGGAGTAGGTGGTGCATTCCCCAATCGCGATCCCGTTGTGGGCCCAGTGGGGAGGCAGGTAGAGCATGTCGCCGGATTCCAGCACCCAGTCGTACACGGGCTGGAAATTCTGCAGAATCTTGAGGGGGGCGCCTTCCACCAGGTTGCGGTCTTCCTGGTTGCTGATCTGCCAGCGGCGCTGGCCGATGCCTTGCAGTAGGAACACGTCGTAGTTATCAAAGTGGGGGCCCACGCCGCCGCCATCGGTGGCGTAGCTGACCATCAGATCATCCAGCCGGGCCTGGGGGATGAAGTGAAAGCGGTGGAGCAGTTCGTCCCCGTCCGGGCAGAACAGGTTGAGGCCCTGGATCAGCACCGTCCACGGCCCCTTGCGCCGCAGGTCGGCGGCCTTCTGGGGGCCACGGGTGACGCTCCAGCTGCCGTTCTTGCAGCTCACATGACGGGATTCCACGTCTTCATCCCGGGCAAGCTGGAACAGCTCGTCACGGGTGGCGACGCCGGTGAATCCGGGGACTGCCTGGCGTATCAGCAGTGGTTTCTTTTGCCAGTACTCGGCGAGGAATTCCTCAGCCGAGAGGCCGCCCAAGAGTGTAGTAATCATGTCCGGAATTATAGCCTGCCCCCTGGGCCAGGCTTTGTGCGGGCTCAAGGCCCGGCTAGAATGCGCGCTTCGTTTTGGGGCCTGTCATGTCCGAACAGAATTCTGCACAAGCGCACACCCGTTTTCAGCCCGAGGCCCGAGGCCCGCTGGCTACTATTGAATCCCTGGATCACGAGGGGCGCGGCGTCGCCCGGGTGGAGGGCAAGACCATCTTCATCGAGGGCGCCCTGCCCGGCGAAGTGGTGACCTATCGCACCCACCGGGCCAAGCCTAATTACGAGGTGGCCGACGTGGATCAGGTGCTGCGCGTCAGCGCCCAGCGGGTGGCGCCCCCGTGCCCCCACTTTGGGGTGTGCGGCGGCTGCAGCATGCAGCACCTGGAGGCCAATGCCCAGGTGGCTGCCAAGCAGCGGGTGCTGGAAAGCGCCCTGTGGCACATTGGTCGGCTCAAGCCGGAAATCCTCTACCCGGCCATCGTGGGCCCGACTTGGGGCTATCGCTATCGTTCGCGCCTCACAGTGCGGCTGGTGCCCAGCAAGGGCGGGTTGCTGATTGGCTTCCATCAGCGTCGCAGCAGCTATGTGGCGCCCATGGAAAGCTGCGCCATCCTGCCGCCCCATGTGTCGGCGCTGGTGCCGCGTCTGCGGGACTTGATCGCCGGCCTCTCCATTCCGGATCGGGTGCCCCAGATTGAAATCGCGGTGGGCGAGGGCATCACGGTATTGGTGTTCCGCCATCTCCAGCCCTTCAGCGCCGCCGATCAGGCCCGCTTGGCGGCCTTTGCCGACGCCGAGGGCGTGCAGGTCTGGGTTCAGCCCAATGGCCCGGATTCTGCCCGGCGGCTGCATCCGCGCAAGGCGCCGGGGCTGGCCTACACCCTGCCGGAGTTCGGGGTGTCCATGGCCTTCCGGCCCACCGATTTCACCCAAGTGAATATGTGGATCAACCGGGTGCTGATGCGCCGTGCCATGCAACTGCTGGATCCGCAGCCGGGCGAACGGATTGCCGATTTGTTCTGTGGGCTGGGTAACTTCAGTTTGCCCATCGCCAGTCGAGGCGCCCATGTGGTGGGGGTGGAAGGCAGCGCCGCCCTGGTGCGCCGGGCCGGCGAGAACGCCGCCGCCAACGGCCTTGCCCAGCGCAGCGAGTTCTACGAAGCCAACCTGTTTGAAGCGACCGAAGACAGCATCGCTGCTCTGGGTCACCTGGACAAGATGCTGATTGACCCGCCCCGGGAAGGTGCGATTGCGGTGGTCAAGGCCCTGGGGCCGGATGCGCCCCGGCGCATCGTGTATGTCTCGTGCAACCCGGCCACCCTGGCCCGGGATGCGGCGGTGCTGTTCCACGAGAAGGGTTACGCCCTCAAGGGCGCGGGGATCGCCAACATGTTCCCCCATACCTCCCACGTGGAGTCGATTGCGCTGTTCGAGCGCTGAACGCAGTAAGCAGAATGCAGGCAAGCAAAAAGGCGACCCGGAGGTCGCCTTTTTGCTGGGGCAGGGGGCGTTTAGTCCCGGTCGCCCGCGAAGGACATGATCAGGTTCAGCAGGCTCACGAACACGTTATACACGTCCAGATACACGGCCAGGGTGGCGGTGACGTAGTTGGTCTCGCCGCCAGACACGATGGCGTGGATGTCGTATAGCATGTAGGCAGAGAACAGCACCACGATCACAGCACTGATGGCCAGGTGCAGCACCGGCATCTGCAGGAAGATGTTGGCCACAATGGCCAGCAGCACCAGCAGGGAGCCGGCCAGCAGGA
>JAJTBM010000189.1 GCA_021286885.1 Rhodocyclales bacterium | reverse complement strand
GAAGTTGCCTTCGGAGTGCATGAAGTGGGCCGGAATGGCCTTCACAATGCTGTCGCCAAGGGTGATGTTCAGGCCTTCATCGGGGATGCCGATGATACGGGCGCTGTAATCCTTGCCGGTGGTGAAGTGGGGCACGAAGCGGGACCACAGGCGGGAGATCATCACCTTGCAGTGGGTCGCCACCATCCATTTGTTGAGGGAGGCGATGATGTCCGGGTCGGCGTGGGTCGCGAAGATGTAGTCCAGGCCCCGGGACGGGAAGAAGCGCTGCATGGCCATCAGCAGACCAGAGTAGGTCATGTTGCCGCCCGGGTCGATGAGGGAGCCGTGCTCGCCATCAACGATCAGGAACTGGTTGCATTGCACGGCATGATCGGATTCCTCGTCCACCAAGTCATAGAAGGCGAGACAGGCATGCTTGCCGTTATTGAAAAGTTCGACAGCCATGGAGGTAGGTTAGCCGGTAGTAAGTCAAGGCCGTTACTTTATATGAGTCACACGATGGCGAAAACATAAAAAAGAGCCTCCTTGCTTCTAGGCATGGAAAGAGTCTCGTCAAACGTGCTTTTTTTGGGGTAAGGTGCGCCATCCGCGTATCACGACATGCAGCCATGATCACACTTTTTCGTCCGTTCTTGGAGAGGCTACATACCCAGCTGCCTCATGCTTGCATCCTCGGCTTGGTTGGAAGCTTTGCTCTGAACAGCCAAGCTGCACCGCAAGCACCTTCACCCTTCTTCAGCATCCAGCCTCCCACACAAGCAGTCATCGGCAACAAACGCTCACCAAAAGTGAACGGCACGGCACCAGCGGATATCTCGGCCCCTACTGCTACATTGTGCGCGCTCAACTCTCAAGCCCATAAACGACGGCCTGTCAAATTTTCATTTCAAGAAGCCTCGGGTCGAGTGCGCAACGCACAAAATGAAGCAATGAACAACATACCCACAGGAGATCTGTACGAGGATTGCGCCAAGATGAACAAGCAGAAGCTCAGAACGCCCAACAAGATAAAAAAAGTGGAGCATAGCGCTTCCATTGTCAACACTGCAGGCATTCCCTCCCAACCTTCCGCAATTTTAGGAGCCCCCTCCATTAAGGCAGGAGAGGTGCTTTTTGATACAAAGACACGACAACTACGCCCTCCCGCAACTCTACGTCAGTATCAAACCTATCAAGCCAACTAAGCACAAACCCGTATGTAAGTAAAATACGGGTTTGTGCTTATCACAGCCAAATCGATGGGCGTCAAGTCGCGGGAAGTCTCCGACATCAGGCAACAAAAGTAGGTCAAGCGGAAATTTTTATGGGTGTTCATCCGATGCGAGCTTTCGAGGCGACTTGGCAATTTCCAGTCTCTGAAAACTTCACGGGGTGAACACCCGAAACAACCTATTGAAAAACCTCACAACTCGCGTTACCTGCAGCGGTACGGCACTCAGCCCGCGTTCATCGCCAGCATCAGCTGATTGATGCGCTTCACGAAGCTGGCTGGGTCATCCAGGGTGCCGCCTTCGGCGAGCAGGGCCTGGTCGAACAGCACGGCGGCCCAATCTTCAAACTGGGCGCTTTCGTACTTGAGGCGCAGCACCACCGGGTGGGTGGGGTTGATCTCAAGGATGGGCTTGGACAGGGGCACGTCCTGGCCAGCAGCCTTCATCAGGCGAGCCAGATTCATGCCCATATCGTGCTCATCCGCCACCAGGCAGGCGGGGGAGTCGGTCAGGCGGTGGGTGACGCGCACTTCCTTAACCTTGTCGCCCAGGCTGTCCTTCATCTTGTCGAGCAGATCCTTCAGCTCGCCGGTTTCCTTTTCGACGGCGGCCTTTTCGGCCTCGTCTTCCAGGCTGCCCAGATCCAGGCCGCCCTTGGCAACAGACACCAGCGGCTTGCCGTCGAACTCGGTCAGGTGGCCCACCACCCATTCATCCACCCGGTCGGAGAGCAGCAGCACTTCGATGCCCTTCTTGCGGAAGATTTCGAGGTGGGGGCTGTTCTTGGCGGCGTTGAAGGTGTCGGCAGTGACAAAGTAGATCTTGTCCTGACCTTCCTTCATACGGCCAATGTAGTCGGCCAGGGAAACGCTCTCTTCAGCGGTGTCCAGCTGGGTGGAGGCGAAGCGCAGGAGGCCGGCGATCTTGGCCTTGTTGGCCTGATCCTCACCGATGCCTTCCTTCAGCACCTTGCCGAACTCCTTCCAGAAGGTCGCGTACTTCTCCTTCTGGTTTTCGGCCAGATCTTCGAGCAGGCCCAGAACCTTCTTGGTGCAGCCGGCGCGCAGGGTGTCGATGTCCTTGGATTCCTGCAGAATTTCGCGGGACACGTTGAGCGGCAGGTCGCTGGAATCCACCACCCCGCGCACAAAGCGCAGGTAAAGCGGCATCAGCTTCTCGGCGTCGTCCATGATGAACACGCGGCGCACGTAGAGCTTCACCCCATGGCGAGCGTTGCGATCCCACAGATCGAAGGGGGCGTGGGCCGGCACGTAGAGCAGCTGGGTGTATTCGTGGCGACCTTCCACCCGGGAGTGGGTCCAGGCCAGGGGCTCTTCGTAGTCGTGGCCCACGTGCTTGTAGAACTCGGTGTATTCCTCGTCGCTGATGTCGGACTTGGCCCGGGCCCACAGGGCGTTGGCCTTGTTCACGGTCTCGTCTTCGTCGGTGACGACCTGATCCTTCTGCTCGTCGTTCCACTCTTCCTTCTTCATCACGATGGGCTGAAGGATGTGGTCGGAGTACTTGCGGATGATGGAACGCAGCTTCCAGCCAGACAGCAGATCGTCCTGATCTTCGCGCAGGTGCAGGGTGATCTCGGTGCCGCGCTCGGCCTTGTCGACCGGGGTGATGGTGTATTCACCGGCGGTTTCGCCGGTCATCGCACATTCCCACAGCACGGCCTCGTCGGCGCCCAGGCCGGCGCGGCGGGTGCGCACCGTCACCTTGTCGGCCACGATGAAGGCAGAGTAGAAACCCACCCCAAACTGGCCGATCAGATGCGCATCTTTCTTCTGGTCGCCGGTCAGCTTGCCGAAAAATTCTTTGGTGCCCGATTTGGCGATGGTGCCCAGGTTGGTCACCACCTCATCGCGGCTCATCCCGATGCCGTTATCGGCGATGGTCAGGGTACGGGCGCCCTTGTCGAAACCCACGCGGATCTTGAGCTCACTGTCGCCACCGTAGAGGGCGGCATTTTCCAGGGCTTCAAAGCGCAGCTTGTCGCAGGCATCGGAGGCGTTGGATACCAGCTCCCGCAGGAAGATCTCCCGGTTGGAGTAGAGGGAGTGGATCATGAGGTGCAGCAGTTGCTTGACCTCGGCCTGGAAGTTCAAGGTCTGTGCAGACTTTTGCTCGACGGACATAAAGCGTGCTCCATGAAGGACAGTTGTAGCGAAGTCCTCCGCATATGGGTACGCCTTGCCGGGTTTCAAGCCCCCCGGCGGGGCTCACGCCCCGTTTTTACTCGTAACGGATCTCGACGACCTCGATTTCGCGCATCCCAGCGGGGCTGGCGAAGCGGATCAGGTCGCCCTCCCGTGCCTTGAGCAGGGCCCGGGCCAGGGGCGCGATCCAGCTGATCCGCCCTTCGGAGGCATTCGCCTCATCCACGCCGACGATCTGGTAGGTTTGCTCGGGGCTGCTGCCATCGGCGTCGCACACCGTTACGGTGGCGCCAAAGAACACCTGCTCGGTGTTTTCCTGCTCGGCGGGGGTCACCACGGTGGCGGATTCAAGGCGCTTGATCAGGAAGCGGATGCGCCGGTCGATTTCTCGCAGGCGCTTCTTGCCGTAGATGTAATCGCCGTTTTCCGAGCGGTCGCCGTTGGATGCAGCCCAGCGCACGGTTTCCACCAACCGGGGGCGTTCGTCGCGCACCAGCTGATCCAGCTCGGCCTTGAGGGTTTCAAACCCGCGCTTCGTCATGTAGTTGCGGGTACCCGGGGGCAGGCGGGGCACGCCCGGCATGTCCTCATCGTCGTCCTGATCGCTTTCTTTGACGAAGGCTTTGTTCACCCTTGGAATCTCCATGCGCACAAAAAATCGGAACGCCATGGTAGAAGCCCCCCGCCGGGCTGGCAAGCACCGACGGGGGGCAACAGGCTTGCAGCCAGGCGGGCCGCCTGGCGGGCACTCGGTGCAATTCAGTAGGGCATGGATCAGTGGTAGATGGCGGGTTGGTTCATCAGACTGCCGTATTCGGCAATCCAGCTCTCAAAATCATGCATTTCGGTGGCGTTCTGGGCCACCGATACCAGCTCGCGGCGCAGACGACGCGCCGCCTCATCCCGGAACAGGCCACCACGCCCGCGCCGCTTGTCGATCACTTCCACCGCATTCAGAGCCGGGTAGTCCACCACATACAACACCGGATTGTTCAGCATGACGTTCATGGTGATTCTCCTTGGCGAGGGGCTGCGCGCCCCGTAGGCAACTCAGGCAGTTGCGGACTTTGCTTGGATACGACCAAATATGGGAGCAGCTTTAGTGTATGCAAGTTCCCGGCCATCTGCAGATATGTTCGGACGCGTTGTAATTCCCCCACACCGAGCCTAAGATTCTGCGTCACCCATCCTCCATGGCCCAGCCCACCCCCAAGGCATGAATGAGCGTCCCGAAGCCTGTAATGATCCGGTGAGCCTCGAAGTGCGCCTCTCCACCCTGCGCACCGAACACCGGGACCTGGATGCAGTCATCACCCAGCTCGCGGGCAACCCGCCCCCCGACGAGCTGCTGCTGCGCCGCCTCAAGAAACGCAAGTTGCTCCTGAAGGACAGGATCGCCATACTGGAGCGTATGTTAGACCCCGACATCCCGGCCTGAACCCAAAAGCCGCAGCAGGCGCAGCTTGACGGGCAGCCCAAGGCGGGGTCTGGCAATACTCCGATGCCCTTCTCCTATCCTTCTGGTTTGCCCATGACAGCAGCTCCGCTCCTTGTTCTGATCCACGGCGCCGGCCACGACCACCGGGTCTGGCAGGCCCAATCCGCCGCCCTGCAACAAGCCGGCCTGGATGTACTGGCCCTTGATTTGCCCGGCCACGGCCAGACCCCCGGCCCCGCCCTCGCCCCCATCGAAGCCCTGGCCGATTGGGTCCTCGCCCAGTTGCCGCCCGAACGCCCCCTGTTGCTTGCAGGCCACAGCATGGGCTCCCTGATCGCCCTCGAAGCCGCCGCCCGCGCCCCAGCCCGGTGCGTGGGCCTGGCTTTGCTTGGCACGGTCTTCCCCATGCGGGTCGCCCCGGCGCTACTCGAGATGGCCCGCAAGGACCCGGATCAGACCCACCGGATGATTAATCAGTGGTCCTTCACCCTCGCCCACCAGGCCGAAACCGACCTGTGCGAACGCAACCGCCAGCTGCTCGCCGCCCAGCCCCCGGCCAGCCTGCCGGTGGATCTGGCGGCCTGTAACAGCTACCAAGGCGGGCTCGAAGCCGCCCGCCAGATCCTCTGCCCGGTGCTGCTGCTATGTGCCGAACAAGACAAAATGACCCCCCTCAAGGCTCTGCCGCCCCTGCAGGACGCCCTCGCCAGCGCTCCCCGGGTAGAACAGCAGATCCTGCCCGACAGCGGGCACAGCATGATGAGCGAGGCCCCGGAAGCCGTCAGCGCGGCACTGCTGGCCTTTGCTCAGCCCTTCATCCAAGCCTCGTCCAGCCCCCTCCCGGCACCCTCTACCCGGCAATAAATACCCTGGGCCGGCGCAGCTTTTGCCGGCCCGGAGGCAAACTTTGCCTGCTACGGGTTGAGCGCGGGGTTAGAATTTGGGCGATTCGCCATGGCTCCCCGATGCCGCCCCCTGGGCACCCCCTCAGCCCATCATGGGCCGGGTAGCCCTTCAACACCCTCGATTTATTGCTGAAATTGCCGTGATTGCCTTGATACAACGGGTTCTGGAAGCCCGCGTGACCGTAGACGACGCCACCGTCGGAGAAATCGGCCCGGGCCTGCTGGCCCTAGTGGCCGTGGAGCGGGAAGACACCCCCGCCCATGTCGACCGCATGCTGGAGCGTCTGCTTGGCTACCGGGTGTTTGCCGACGAAGGTGGGCGCATGAACTGCTCCCTCGCCACCCACGGCGGCGGGCTGCTGCTGGTATCCCAATTCACCCTGGCGGC
>JAJTBM010000188.1 GCA_021286885.1 Rhodocyclales bacterium | reverse complement strand
CACCACACCCGCTCGGCCACCTGCACCAAATCCACGCGCTCCAGGCTTGCGTGGGCGTGGGCGGCCTCGGGCTCCAGGCGCGCCAGGGTGAGCAGCTGACTCACCAGATGCTGCATGCGCAGCACGCCCGCTTCGACCTGGGCCAGGGCGCGGGTGCGATCCTCATCCACCCGGGCCCGCTGGGCCACTTGCAGATGCACCTTGAGCGCCGCCAGGGGCGTACGCAACTCGTGGGCCGCATCTGCCGTGAACTGACGCTCCCGTACCAAGGCATCCCCCAGGCGCAGCACCAGCGCATCCAGGGCCTGCACTAAGGGCAGGACTTCGCCAGGCAGGGGGGTTTTCAGGTCGAGAGGCTGCAGGTGGCGGGCATCCATGCCCCGCACCCGATCAGCCACCGCCGCCATGGGCCCCAGGGCCCGCCCCACGACAACACGAATGGCCAGGGCCATCAGCGGCAGGCCGAGCAACATGGGCCAGATCAAGTGCCAGACCACTTCCAAGGCGAGGTGATAACGGGCCGCGTGGTTTTGCCCCACCACGACCCGGTAACGCGCCCCCGGGTGATCCAGCCCATAAAAGCGCCACAACACCCCGTGCAGTGTGTGTTCATCAAAGCCACCCCGTTCCAGCACCGCCGCTTCGGGCATTTCGGGGGAGCGAATCAGGAGGCGCCACTCGCCCCCATCCTGCCGCCAGACCTGAAAAGCAACTGGAAGCCGATTTTCGTGCTGATGCTCGGCCAACTCCATGGCCAGATCGTCGGACTGACCGGTGGCTACAATGGCCAGCAAGGTTTCAGCCACCTGCACCAACTGGGCATCGACCAACTCATCGGCCTGCTGGTGGGCCGTCCCGAAGGCTACAATGCCGGTCCCCATCCAGCCAGCGGCCACCACCCCGATCAAAAGCACCAACAGGCGCTGACGCAGGGAATAAGCCGCCCGCCCGGCGGCCCCCAAGGGTGCCGAACTCATCGGGCCAGCTCCGCCACCATGTAACCCACGCCTCGCACGGTGCGTATCAGGTCGGCGCCCAGCTTGCGGCGCAGGTGGTGGATGTGCACTTCCAGGGCATTGCTCTCGACGGCCTCCCCCCAGGCGTAGAGCTGTTCTTCCAGCACCCGGCGGGTCAGCACCCGGCCACAGGCGTCGAGCAGCATGCGCAGCAAATCAAACTCCCGGCTGGTTAACACCACCGGCACACCGGCCCGGGTCAAGCTACGGGCGGCTGGGTCAAGCACCAGATCGCCGTGCACCAGGCAGGCCACTGCCCGCCCCTGGGAACGCCGCACCAGCGCCCGCAAACGGGCAGCCAGCTCATCCAGATCGAAGGGTTTGATCACATAATCGTCGGCGCCCAGATCCAGGCAGCGCACCTTGTCGGCCACCTGATCCCGGGCAGTGAGGATAAGCACGGGTACCGCATTGCCGGCCGCCCGCACCCGGGCCAGCACACTCATGCCATCCTGGCGCGGCAAGCCCAGATCCAGCAGCACGGCGGCAAAGCTTTCGCTCGCCAGCGCGGCCAGCGCTGCATCGCCATCGCGCACCCAGTCCACTACAAAACCACTGGTTCGCAACCCCATCTGGAGGCCATCGCCCAGCAAGCGGTCATCTTCTACAAGCAAGATACGCATCGGTTCGTCCTGTCCGCCATCCAACAGCGCGTGTTAGGGTAGCACCCCCGAGCGCGCCCGGCGCTCCATGCCTTCAGTCCAACCATGCATCAAGACTTCATTTCGCCCCACATTACCGAACGGGGGCTCAGGCTCGCCCTGATCTTTGCCCTGGCCGCCGAAGGTCTGCACCACCACTACGAACACGGCCAGGTTCCGAACCGGCGCCAAGCCAGCCAGCAGGCCGCCGAATGGCTCCAGCGCAGCCGCCGCAGCCTGCCCCAGGAAGAACGCCTGCATCTGGCCGATCTGGCCCAGGCGCTGGTCATGCAGATTTCCAGCAGCGTTTCCCGGGAGGCCGGGCTCTACATCAGCCACGAGATGATGGAAGCCCTGGACCCCAAATACCAATCCGAGCTGGCCGCATCCCTGATGCAGGAATGTGAGCGCCTGCTGGATCAGGCCCAGGGCAGCTAAACCCACCCCGCCCCAGGCCGAAGCGGGCGCTCAGGCCTTCTTCACGAATTCCGACTTGAGCTGCATGGCGCCAAAGCCTTCGATGCGGCAGTCGATGTCATGGTCGCCATCCACCAAGCGGATGTTCTTGACCTTGGTACCCACCTTCACCACCGAGGAAGAACCCTTCACCTTCAGATCCTTGATCACGGTGACGGTGTCGCCATCCTGCAGCACATTCCCGTTGGCATCCTTGATCACCTTGGCTGCCTCTTCGGAGGCTGCCGCCTGGGGCGACCACTCGTGGGCGCATTCAGGGCAGACCAGCTGGGCACCGTCTTCGTAGGTGTATTCAGACCCGCAGGCCGGGCACGGGGGCAAACTGCTCATGGGAAAACTCCATTCAAACATCAACTGCATCAATCGGGCCGGCCCAGGGCCGGCAAGGGAGGCGGACTATACCCCGCCGCCACCCGGTTTGCCCACCAGACCCCACCGACGCAGCATTGCGCGCCCATACACTGCAATGCATGCACGATCTGCAAACTCTCACTACAAGCAGCTTGATAAAAGTTAAATAGTGCATCTTAAGCTTTTCTTAATATTCCACATGGAGCATTCCAATCAAATCAAGATGCCGTTAAAAACCCCGTAAAATCAGCAAATTCGCGGCGGCGTCTCCCGTATCAAACGTTTCTTCAAAACGAAGGAGTCTGTCGTGTCCCTGCGCTTCACCCTGTCTGTTATGGCCCTCGCCTGTGCCGGTCTGGCCCAGGCAAGCCCCACCCAAGAACCCATCCAACCCATCCAGCCTGCCAAGGTCACCAACCCGGCAGCGGTTGAGCTGGGCAAGATGCTGTTCTTCGATACCCGCCTGTCCAAATCTGGCTTCATCTCGTGCAACTCCTGCCACAACCTGAGCATGGGCGGGACCGACAACCTGAAAAGCTCCATCGGCCACGGCTGGCAAAAGGGCCCCATCAACGCCCCCACCGTGCTGAACTCCCGCTTCAACCTGGCCCAGTTCTGGGATGGTCGTGCAGCCGACCTCAAGGCTCAGGCCGGCGGCCCCATCGCCAACCCGGGTGAAATGGCCTTCACCCACGAACTGGCGGTGGAAACCCTCAAGACCATTCCCGGCTACCTGAGCGCCTTCCGCAAGGCCTACGGCTCCGATGAAGTCAGCGTGGACCGGATCACCAGCGCCATCGCCGCCTTTGAAGAAACCCTGGTGACCCCGAACTCCCGCTTCGACAAGTGGCTCAAGGGCGACAAGAAGGCGCTCAGCGCCGACGAGTTGGCCGGCTACAAGCTGTTCAAGGACAGCGGCTGCGTGGCCTGCCACAACGGCCCCGCTGTAGGCGGCGGCTCTTACCAAAAACTCGGTTTGGTGGAGGCTTACAAAACCAGTAATCCGGCTGAAGGACGCTATGCCGTGACTGGCAAGGATGCCGACCGCTTCACCTTTAAAGTGCCGACTCTGCGCAACGTGGAACTCACCTACCCCTACTTTCACGATGGCGCCGCCAACACCCTGCCGGAAGCCGTGGACACCATGGGCCGGGTTCAGCTGGGCAAGAAATTCACCGCCGAAGAAAACGCCCGCATCGTAGCCTTCCTGCGTACCCTGACCGGCGACCAGCCCCGCTTCACCCTGCCCATTCTGCCCCCTTCGGCTGACGCCACCCCGCGTCCGCGCCCCTTCGAATAAGCATCGAACACACTTTTCCCCTTGGCCATCCTGGCCGCCGGAGTCTGGGGTCTGGGTTGAGTGGCCCAGACTCCGTTTTTATTGGCTCTAAGGTGTGGCGCCGACACCTCACAGTGTCGCTGCAGTGCAACATAAACAACTGTTTCATGCTGTTTTCACAGCAGCAGCATAAGTAATGCACATTCCCTGTGATATCGTTGAACGGATGAGGCCCGAGGGAGAGGGATTCGTTCTGGTCTCTGAACCTGTTCAAAACAATCTATGGAGATACCCATCATGGCTAGCAAACAAGAACAGCAATTCACCGAGATCCAAAAGAAGAACCTGGAAGCCGCCATGCGTCTGGCCCAGCTCTCCATCGAAAACTCCCAGCGCATCATGGAGCTGCAAGTCGGCACCGCCAAGGCCCTGTTTGAAGAAGGCGTGGCCAATGCCAAGGCCCTGTCCTCCGTCAAGGATCCCGCCGAAGCCCTGACCCTGCGCACCGCCTACGCCCAGAGCACCACCGAAAAAATGCTGACCTGCGCCCGCGAAATCGCCGAAATCACCACCAAGACCCAAGCCGAAGTGGGCAAGATGGTGACCGAGCAGCTGAGCTTCGGCGGCCAGGACGTGCTGGAAGGCTTCCAAAAGATGTTCAAGGGCATGCCGGTGGGCGATGCTTCTGCCCTGGGCAACATCCAGACCGCCATGGACAGCGCCCGCGCTGCCTACGAACAGATGACCAAGGCCTCCACCGACGCCTTCCAGGCCTTCACCAAGTTCGGCAAGAAGTAAGCGCAAACAGCCTTACCTGCAGTCCCAGCAATACACACGCAGGATGTTTGCAGCCTAAACCCGCATGCATCCTGCAAAAAACGGCGCCCAAGGGCGCCGTTTTTGCTGCCTACGCGCTCAGGCCGCCGCCTCCAGCACGTCTCCTTGGTGCAAGCGCATGTACATCTCCCGGATTTCATGGCGCATGCGACGCCGCGTCTGGGCGGCCTTGTAGCGGCGCAGGGCATCGGGACTCCCCGGACGCAGGGGATGCACCAGCACCGGAACCCCATCTTCATCCATCGCCGTGAGGGTGAAGAAGCATGAGGTCACATGGCGCACTGTCTGGGTTCGGTAGTCCTCAGCAACCAGCTTGACCCCCACCTCTATCGAAGAAGCATCGGTAAAGTTCACCGATGCGAGCAAGGTCACCAGCTCCCCTACCCGCACCACATCCTGGAAATCCGTCTGATCCACACAGACGGTTGTGACCCGGGCAGCCGTGTACCGGCTAGCGCAGGCATAGGCGGCCTGGTCCATCAGGCGCAGCAGGGCACCTCCCTGCACCTGGTCTGCATAATTGCTCAGATCGGGTGTCATGACAACGGTCATGCTCAGTTGATGAGGAAGCAGGCTCATAGATCGTTCTCCAATGCCCCGGTACTTGCCGGGCGGCTTTCAGTTGTGCATGTATCTTGGACGCGGTGCCAGCATGCGGGAGCACCGGCCCCCATCATCTAGCGAATCCCATGCCATACAGATGGGAAGGGCGCCAGTTGAACACTCGTTTATGACCACCATCAGAGCATGGTTAAAAAGCCCGTCACAGAAACAACATTTAACAAAATGGCGCTACATATTGAGTGGTTTTCAGCGTTTTTTGTCTGCATGCAATGCCGTGCAGCCGCAAAAAAATGCACTATTTCAAAACACTGCATGCACCGCCCCAGTGCGGCAGTGCAGCACTGCCCACTGAATCCGATGTAAACAACAAAAACGGCCAGCCTCTTTGCAGAGACTGGCCGTTGAAGTGCCGCCCCTCCTGGGGGCAGCAATAAGCGCACGCGGGCTTAGCCGAAGCGACCGGTGATGTAGTCCTCGGTTTCCTTCTTCTTGGGGCGCATGAAGAGGTCGTCGGTGAGGCCGTACTCCACCACTTCACCCAGATACATGTAAGCGGTGTAGTGGGACACCCGGGCCGCCTGCTGCATGTTGTGGGTCACGATCAGGATGGTCACGCGCTCGCGCAGCTGGGTGACCAGTTCTTCGATGTTGGCGGTGGCGATGGGGTCCAGGGCAGAGGTGGGCTCATCGAACAGCAGCAGTTCGGGGTCGGTGGCCAGGCAGCGGGCAATACACAGCCGTTGCTGCTGACCGCCCGACAGGGCCGTGGCGGGCTGATGCAGACGATCCTTCACTTCGTTCCAGAGGGATGCACCTTGCAGCGCATCTTCCACCCGGCCATCGATCACGCTACGGCTGCGCTCGCCGCGCACCTTGAGGCCATAGGCCACGTTCTCGTAGATGGACTTGGGGAAGGGATTGGGCTTCTGGAAAACCATGCTGATG
>JAJTBM010000187.1 GCA_021286885.1 Rhodocyclales bacterium | reverse complement strand
GTGCAGACGATCACGGATTTCCGCATCCAGGGCGGAGTCGCCGTGCATTTCGCCATCGCACTGCAGATCCGGAGCCTTGACCCGCAGGATGTCGCGGGCGGCACGCATCTTCAGGGCCGAAGCGGTGCGGCGGCTGCCGAAGTTGGAGTGGGAGAGCAGCGCGGCCTTGGGCTCGATGCCGAAGCGACGCAGTTCTTCAGCGGCCATCAGGGTGATCTCGGCGGTTTCTTCCGCGTTGGGGATCTCGTTCACGTAGGTGTCGGTGATCGCCACGATGCGGGAAGGCAGCAGCAGCATGTTCATGGAAGCGAACAGGCTGGCACCGGGCTTCAGACCGATCAGGTTCTTGACGTGCTCCAGGTGGGACTCGTAGGTGCCGGTGGTACCGCACACCAGCGCATCGGCATCGCCCCGACGCAGCAGCATGCAGCCGATCAGGGTGGAGTCGGAGCGCAGGGCTTCGCGGGCGGAGTCGGGGGTCACGCCATCCCGGCCCATCAGGCGGTAGTACTCTTGCCACAGTTCCTTGTAGCGGGGGTCGGACTCAACATTCACCACGTCGAAGTCACGGCCAGCCACCAGGTTGAGGCCCAGTTTTTCGATGCGGCGGTCGATCACGGACGGGCGACCGATCAGAATCGGGCGGGCCAGGGATTCATCCACTACAGCGCGCACGGCGCGCAGCACGCGTTCGCTTTCACCTTCCGAGTACAGCACCCGCTTCTTCTCCAGGGGCACAGCCTTGGCCTTGGAGAACACCGGCTTCATGATGATGCCGGACTGGTACACAAACTCGTTCAGGCTCTGGACGTAGGCGTCCATGTCGATCTGGCGGGTTGCGACGCCGGAATCAATGGCAGCCTGGGCCACCGCCGGAGCGATCTTGACGATCAGACGGGGGTCGAAGGGCTTGGGGATCAGGTAGTTGGGGCCGAAGTTCAGGTCGGCACCACCGTAGGCCTGGGCCACTACGTCGGACTGTTCGGCTTCGGCCAGTTCGGCAATGGCCTTCACGCAGGCCAGCTTCATTTCTTCGGTGATCTTGGTGGCACCGGCATCCAGGGCGCCCCGGAAGATGAAGGGGAAGCACAGGACGTTGTTGACCTGGTTCGGGTAGTCGGAACGGCCCGTGGCGATGATGGCGTCGGGACGCACTTCCTTGGCCAGCTCCGGCATGATTTCCGGGGTCGGGTTGGCCAGGGCGAAGATCAGCGGCTTGTCGGCCATGGTCTTCACCATCTCTTGCTTGAGCACGCCAGCGGTGGACAGACCCAGGAACACGTCAGCGCCCACCAGGGCATCGCCCAGGGTGCGGAACGTGGTTTGTTGGGCGTAACGGGCCTTGTTGGCCTCCATCTTCTCGTCACGCCCCACCCAGATCACGCCCTTGGAGTCGCACACGAACACGTTTTCGCGCTTGATGCCCAGGCCGCACCAGAGGTCCAGGCAGGCGATGGCAGCGGCGCCCGCACCGGAGCAGACCACCTTCACTTCTTCAATCTTCTTGCCGACCACCTTCAGGCCATTGAGCATGGCGGCGGCGGAGATAATGGCGGTACCGTGCTGGTCGTCGTGGAAGACCGGAATGTTCATCCGTTCGCGCAGCTTCTGCTCGATGTAGAAGCACTCGGGCGCCTTGATGTCTTCCAGGTTGATGCCACCCAGGGTGGGCTCCAGGGAGGCGATGATCTCGATCAGCTTGTCCGGATCGTTTTCGGCCAGCTCGATGTCGAACACGTCGATGTTGGCGAATTTCTTGAACAGGCAGCCCTTGCCTTCCATCACCGGCTTGGCGGCGAGGGGGCCGATGTTGCCCAGACCCAGCACGGCGGTGCCGTTGGTGACCACGGCCACCAGGTTGCCCCGGGAGGTGTACTCCTGGGCGTCGGCGGGGTCGGCCACAATCGCATCGCAGGCCGCAGCCACACCGGGGGAATAGGCGAGCGCCAGATCCCGCTGGTTGGTCAACCCCTTGGTGGGTACCACAGAGATTTTGCCCCGGGTCGGGCTGCGGTGGTAATCAAGGGCGGCGGCGATGAAATCCTTGTCCATACTTTCTCTCTTCTCAAAATGGCCCGGCACGCTCGGCACCGGCTACATCTACCGGCACCCAGGGAGCGTGGGTGTGATCAGGCCGGAAATCTGAACGCGTTGTGTGAAAGCCCGGTAAGGGCTGCAGTGTTAGTCAGCCGGGCGGAGCGGAACAGACCTGGTGGGCCTGCCCGAAGTTCCGTCATCCAGAGCGCATGGCGAAAACTACTGGCTGCTTTGTTATTGTGCGTCGGGAGTTTACCCGACTAAGCGCATTTTGGCACCCTCGGTAAATACGGACTGACCCTAATGCGTGGCACAATCCTGTTCGTCATCTAATGCGGGTTGTCCAATTTTAACGAGCAGGGGGTATCAGAATGCGTCGAGTGGTGTTCAACCAGAAGGGGGGCGTCGGCAAGTCCACCATTACCTGTAACCTGGCCGCCATCAGCGCCAGCAAGGGTTTGCGCACCCTGGTGGTGGATCTGGATCCCCAGGGGAATTCCAGCCATTACCTGCTGGGGCAGGATGCCGGCGACGAGGACGACACCCTGGCCGGGCTGTTCAACCAGACCCTGAATTTCCGCTTCAACCCCAAGAAAACCGCCGAGTACGTGCAGGCCACGCCCTTCCCCGGCCTGAGCCTGCTGCCCTCCCACCCCATGCTCGAAGAACTCCAGAGCAAGCTGGAATCCCGCTACAAGATCTTCAAGCTGCGGGAGGCGCTGGATGAACTGGCGGGGGATTTTGACGCGGTGTACATCGACACCCCGCCGGCGCTCAACTTCTATACCCGCTCGGCCCTGATCGCCACCCAGACCTGCCTGATCCCCTTCGACTGCGACAACTTCTCGCGCCGCGCCCTCTACGCGCTGCTCGAAAACGTCCAGGAAATCCGGGCCGATCACAACCGCGACCTGCGGGTGGAAGGCATTGTGGTGAACCAGTTCCAGCCCCGGGCCACCCTGCCCCAGAAGCTGGTGCAAGAGCTGGTGGATGAAGGCCTGCCGGTGCTCAAATCCTACCTATCAAGCTCCATCAAGATCCGCGAGAGCCACGAACAGGCCAAGCCCATGATCCACCTGGACCCGCGCCACAAGCTGGCCCTGGAATTCGTGGCCCTGCACGACGAGCTGAACGGCGCCCTCCAGGCCGCCTGACCCAGCCAGGCAGCCCGGGCGCCCGGGCTCAGACCTCAAACCTCAGCCCTCAGACCGCCTCCAGCTTGGCCATGGACAGCATCAGCCATTTGCTGCCCACGCCGGCAAAGCGCACCTCCACCCGGGCATCCTGGCCGCTGCCCTCGGCGGCGGTGATGGTGCCGTCCCCAAACCGGGGGTGGCGCACCGTCTGGCCGATCCGGAAACCTCCCAGATCCCGCGATTTCTGGGGCGGCGGCGGCGGCATGCTTGGTTCGGCCTTGCGGGTGGGCGGGTTGTAGTAGCGCGGCGCAGCCTCCTGGGCCAGGCCCCGGGGCGTACTGCGGGGAGTGAGCCACTTGAGCAGCTTGTCGGGGATTTCCTCCAGAAAGCGGGAGCGCATGTTGTAGCGCACCTGGCCATGCAGCATCCGGCTCTGGGTAAAGCTCAGGTAGAGCCGGCGCCGGGCCCGGGTGACGGCCACGTACATCAGGCGGCGCTCCTCTTCCAGCCCGTCGTTTTCGCTGGCGCGGTTCTCGTGGGGGAAGAGGCCTTCTTCCAGCCCCGAGAGAAAGACCACATCAAACTCCAGCCCCTTGGCCGCGTGGACGGTCATGAGCTGCACTGCCTCAACCCCCGCATCCGCCTGGTGATCGCCGGCCTCCAGGGAGGCATGGGCGAGGAACTCGGCCAGCACCGTGGCCGGCTCGGAGGAGACGTCCCCCGGCGCACTGCCGGCGCCCGCCTCGGCCTGGAAGCTGGCGGCGGCATTCACCAGCTCATCCAGGTTCTCCAGCCGCTCCTGGCCATCTTTTTCTTTTTCGTAGTGGGCGCGCAGGCCGGAGAAGGTGAGCACATGCTCCACGCACTCGGGCAGGGGCAAGCAGGCGGTTTCCTGGCGTATCCGCTCGATCAGCATCACAAACTGGGCGAGGCTGGTGCCCGGCTTGCCGGACAGGTGGGGCACCGTCTGGTAGAGGGGCGTGTTCCAGGTGCGGGCGGCATCCTGCAGGGCTTCCAGACTGCGGGCACCGATGCCCCGGGTCGGGAAGTTGACCACGCGCTGGAAGGCGGTGTCGTCATCCGGGTTGGCCAGCAGGCGCATGTAAGCCAGGGCGTGCTTCACCTCCTGGCGCTCGAAGAAGCGCAGGCCCCCATACACCCGATAGGGAATCCCGGCACTGAACAGCTGGTGCTCCAGCACCCGGGACTGGGCGTTGGAGCGGTAAAGCAAGGCGATCTCGTCGCGCCGGCCCCCATCCCGCACCAAGGACTGGATCTCCTCCACCACGAAGCGGGCCTCGTCGGTGTCGGTATAGGCCTCGTATACACGGATAGGCTCGCCCGCGCCCTGGTCGGTCCAGAGGTTCTTACCTAGACGACGGGAGTTATGGGTGATGAGGGCATTCGCCGCATCCAGGATGTTGCCCTGGGAGCGGTAGTTCTGCTCCAGGCGCACCACGTCCGTCACCCGAAAATCCCGCTCGAAGTCCCGCATATTGCCCACCTCGGCGCCCCGGAAGCGGTAGATGGACTGGTCGTCGTCCCCCACGCAGAACAGGCAGGCTGACCCGGTCTGACCGTTATCGGCCAAAAGCTTGAGCCAGCGGTACTGAAGGACGTTGGTATCCTGGAACTCATCGACGAGAATGTGCCGGAAACGGCTCTGATAATGCCGTCTAATGGGCTCATTTCGCTCAAGCAATTCATAGCAGCGTAAGAGCAACTCGGGGAAATCCACAACTCCCTCGCGCTGACACTGTGCCTCATACTCTACATATATCTCCAATCGCCGACGGGTGTAATCATCCCAGGCTTCCACCCCCTGGGGGCGCACGCCGGCCTCCTTCTGGGCATTGATGTAATGCTGCATGTCCCGGGGCGGGAACTTGTCGTCGTCCACATTGAGGGCTTTGAGCAGACGCTTGATGGCAGAGAGCTGATCCCCCGAATCCAGGATCTGGAACAGCTGCGGCAGACCGGCCTCCCGGTGATGGGCGCGCAGCAGACGGTTGCATAAACCGTGGAAGGTGCCAATCCACATCCCCCGGGTATTGATCGGAAACATCGCCGTCAGACGGGCAATCATTTCCTTCGCAGCCTTGTTGGTGAAGGTGACGGCCAGGATGCCCTGGGGGCTGCAATGGCCGTTCTGGATCAGCCAGGCGATGCGCGTGGTGAGCACCCGGGTCTTGCCGGAACCGGCACCGGCCAGAATCAGCGCATGGCGGGCCGGCAAGGTGACGGCGGCCAGTTGTTCGGGGTTGAGATTGGCAAGCAGCTGGGACATGGGGCAGATCAATGAAGCAGACAAGCTTCCATTCTACCCCGCAGCCACGCCCCGGCCGCAGACAGCCCAGCGGCGTGCGTGGCGTGATGAATTTATTGAAACCAAACGCAAACGGTCTTGCAGAAGAAGCCCTGTTTACCTAAACTTGAATTGTGCAACGCAACAACGCAGCAGATCGAAGGATGAGTAAGCACTGAAAACAAAAGAATTTTATTAAATTCGAATGTTTTGCAGTGCAAAAACCGCCACTCATGAGCGGCCGCTCAATCCCGCTGGGCGTGTTGTCCCCATACTGGAGTTTACGCAAATGAACACACCAAAATCCCTCCCCTGGCATGCCCGCAAGGCTGGCGTGTCGATTGAACGTGCTGAAGCCCTGTGGGCCCAGGCTGTCCGCGAAGCCACCGCCGAAACCGGCTGGGTGGGCAACTCCGAATACTGGGGTGCCGCCATGGATCGCTTCCAGGATCTGCTCGTGACCGAACCCGCCCGCTACTGCTCGCCCCAGATGGAAAACTTTGTGCGCACCCAGCAACGCATGTGGCTGCTGCCCCTGCTGGCTGCCGAAGACATGTGGAGCGCCATGGCCGCCAACTGGCGCCACTTCCGCGACCAGCTGGAAAAAGCCGCCTAACAAAGGCCGCCTAACAAAGGCCACCTGACTCAGACCCAGGCGCTCGCCAGCAAGCCC
>JAJTBM010000186.1 GCA_021286885.1 Rhodocyclales bacterium | reverse complement strand
GACCGCGCCGATGATAGTGCACACGCGTGCGTGAAAGTAGGTCATCGTCAGGCTACCCCATGCAAAACCCCGCTGCCAGTTGGCAGTGGGGTTTTTTGCGTTTGGTTTTTAGTTTTTTAAGCGTTTGGCATGACTTTTTGATGCATTGGGCTGGGCGTTTCGTTTCGGTGTTTAGCGGCACCCCCACGATGCCGCTCACGCTTAAGGCTCAAGCCGTTTATCGGAGTGCGCATAGCGTCCGATATCTCGCTTATTGCGCGGGTTCATGAAATCGGTGCCCGCTGGGAGCTGCACCGAAATCCCATGACTGACGAGCAATTTAGCTGTAGCTGCGCGGTTCCAGGCGCGTCGTGTGCAAGCCAAAGTGGCCCCGTTTGCGGTCTTCCAGAAAGCGGCGGAGGGTGAATTCGATGGAGTGGAAAGCGATGTGCTCCCAAGGAATTTCACTCTCGTCCACCAGCTTGACCTCCAGAGATTCTTCACCGGCAGCAAAGTTCAAATCCAGCAGGCGGGCGCGATAGATGATGTGGATCTGGCTGATGCGGGGGATATCCACGTAGCTGAACATGCCTTCCAGGCTGATGCGGGCGCCTGCTTCTTCGAGGGTTTCGCGGCAGGCTCCTTCCGGGGTGCTTTCGTTGTTTTCCATGAAGCCTGCCGGTAGGGTCCAGAAACCGTGGCGTGGTTCGATGGCGCGACGGCACATGAGGATACGGTCTTCCCAGACGGCCAGGGCGCCCACCACCACCTTGGGGTTTTGGTAGTGAATGCTGCCGCAGTTGTCGCAGACATGGCGGGGCAAGTGGTCGCCTGGGGGGATGCGTGTGACGACGGGCGCGCCGCAGTGGGAGCAAAAGTTCATGGAGCTTGGCCTGCAAGGAATGTTGGAGCCATTTTAATTCAAGCCTACCCCGGACAGGGGGTTCCTGTGGGCGGGGGTGTGGGGGGTTAAAGCCGGCGGCTCGTCTTCCGATAGTGTTGTATGGCACAGCTTTGTGCGCCCTGGTGGGGAATGTGATGGCTCCGTGGATCGACGTGACTCAGTTTGAGCATTTGAAGGCTTCAGGTGATCTGCCTTCGCCCAAGGGGGTGGCGCTGGCCCTGATACGCCTGATCCAGAAGGAGGATGTTTCGCTGGCTGAGCTGGGCAAGCTGTCCCGTGCCGACCCGGCCTTTGTCGGGCGTTTGCTCAAGGCGGCGAATGCCTTGTCGCGTCAACGGAGAAGGTCGGTCGGGTCGGTGCACGATGCTTTGCTGGTGCTTGGGCTGCCTGCTGTGCGTACTTTGGCCCTGGGGTTTTCTTTGATCGGAGAGCATGGGCAGGGGCCGTGCCAGGGGTTTGACTATGCCCGCTATTGGTCCCACTGTGTTTTATACGCCCTGGCCATGCAGGCCTTGTCCCTGCAAATCCGTTGTGCTGCTCCGGAAGAGGCGTTTTCGTTGGGTTTGCTCGCACGGGTTGGAGAGTTGGCGCTGGCCACCTTGTACCCGAAAGAGTTCTCTGGGGTGTTACAGCAAATGGCTGAGGCGCCCGAAGGTTCGGTCTTTTTGTTGGAGCAGCGCGCTTTTGCGATCACGCATCGGGAGCTGACCAGCTCCATGCTGGAAAACTGGGGGCTGCCGCCGGTGTTTTGCGAGCCAGTCTATTTTTCGGAAACGCCGGAAGAGGCCCATTATCCCCAGGGAAGCCGGGAATTCATGCTGGTGCATGTGCTCCATGTGGCGCGTTGTGTGGCGGATGTGTGCCTGGGAGGCGCGTTGGAGCGTCCGAGCCTGATGGGGCGTCTGCTGGGGGCAGGGGCCGTGCTGGCCATTGAGCCGGCGATGCTCACCGATCTATGTGCAGAATTGCTTGAGCAATGGACGGAGTGGTGCCAGTTGCTTGAACTGGAGACTGTCAGCTTGTTGCCCCTCGCAGGGGGAGGGAGCGTGCCAGAGACGGCTCCTGTGGTGTCTATTCCGCCGCCTCCGGTGGCTGTGCAGGCGCAGCCAGCCCAGCGTTTGTCCTTGAATATTCCCCAGCACAGCCAAGCCTTGCGCGTGGTGGTGGTGGATGATGACCCTGGAACGCGTTTGCTAGTGCGCCGTGTGTTGGAGGGCGTGGGACATCAGGTGCGTGAGGCTGCGGATGGATTGGAAGGGATGCAGGCGGCCCTGGAGTTTCGTCCCCAGATGATGATTGTGGATTGGATGATGCCCCATATGGGGGGGCTGGAGCTTAGTCGAGCGCTGCGTCAGACCAAGATCGGGCGTGAGATTTACATCATCATCATGACCGGGCAGGAGGATGAAGAGTGCCTGATTGAGGCCTTTGAGAACGGGGTGGATGACTTCATGCACAAGCCCATTCGGGGGCGGGTGCTGGCAGCCCGGCTGCGGGCGGGGCAACGGGTTATCCGGCTGCAGCAGGAGTTGGATCGGGATAGGGACGAGATCCGGCATTTTGCGTCGGAACTGGCGGTTTCCAACCGGCGCCTGCAGGAGGTCGCCCTGACGGATGCGCTGACGGGCTTTCCTAATCGACGCTATGCCCTGGAGCGCTTGCAGCAGGAGTGGTCGGCCTCGGTGCGCAGCCGCCGACCCTTGTCGGTGATGGTGATCGATGTGGATAAGTTCAAGCGCTACAACGACACCTATGGGCATGATTTTGGGGATACGGTCTTGCGCCAGGCCTCGGCGGGGATCAAGGCGGCCTTGCGCACCCAGGATGTGCTGGCCCGCATGGGGGGCGATGAGTTTTTGGTGTTGTGCGCAGATACCGACCTCAAGGCGGCCTTGGTATGTGCCGAGCGGGTACGCAGTTCGGTGGCTGGTATTCGCCTGCGTGCGGGTGAGGTGGAGATGAAGGTGAGTCTGAGTATCGGTGTGGCCTGCCGTGTGGGGGACATGCAAGATCCGGCGGCGCTGATCAAACGGGCGGATGAGGGGCTTTACCGAGCCAAGGAATTGGGACGCGATCGTGCCGAAACCAGCCAACAGGAGGGCTGCGCTGCGCCGCTACCGGCAAGTTGAGTGAAGAAAAGTCGTCAGGGGATTTCCGCACATGCCGGCAGAAACTGCCGGCTTTTGTTTTGTATTGTAGGAATAAGGCTGTTTTTTCCCTTTCTTTACCGTGGCTTACGATTTTATGGGGTGGCGTGTAGGAAATTTTCTTACGTCGTAAGGCGTAAATGGCCTGACGCGATAATCCGAAGTCGTCGGATGGTGCAGCTTGCCGCACATCGGCAGAATTTGCCGCATGGAAACAAACACTGTGCTGAGGAGAACGGCGATGAACACCACCAATATCCAGAATGAAATCCGCGAACTGAACCTGGCTTATCTGATGCTGGCGCAACAGATGCTGCGTGAAGACCGCCCGATGGCGATTTACCGTTTGGGGATCAGTGAAGATGTGGCGAATGTGCTGGAAGGGCTGAGCTCTGCTCAAGTGCTGCGGATGGCGGGAACCAACATGCTGCTGTGCCAGTTCCGGTTCAACGACAACATGTTGGTGGATCTGCTGTCCTCCCACGGCCGGGAGCGGGGCACCGCGCATCTGCACGCTGCGATTCTGGCGGCCGGTAAGCCCGTGTCGACCCTGAGTTAAGCGGGTAATTCAGCCTCAATTCTGCAGTTTGAATTTTCCACGGGAGTGCATCATGCGTAACAAGAGTGTTTTGCTGGAAGCCCAGGACATCCAGAAGGCGGTGGAGCTGATCCGGCTTGGTGCGCGGATGCAAATGCTGGAGGTTGAAACCACCCTGAGCCGGGAGCGTCTCCTCAAGCTCTATAAGGAAGTGAAGGGTGTTTCTCCCCCCAAGGGCATGCTGCCGTTCTCGACCGATTGGTTCATGTCCTGGCAGCCGAATATTCACGCATCCCTGTTTTTGGCCTTTCACCGCTTTGTGAAGGAAAACGCCGGCCAGGCAGGTTTGGATGCGATTGTGCAGGCCTATCGTCTGTATCTCGAGCACGTGACCTCCTTTGAAATGGAGCCGGTGCTGAGTCTGACCCGTGCCTGGACCCTGATTCGCTTTATGGAGGCCAAGCTTTTGCAGGCATCCCGTTGCACCTGCTGTGGGGGCTCTTTTGTGACCCATGCCTTTGAGCCGACCCAGCGCTATGTTTGCGGTCTGTGCCATGTCCCGTCCCGGGCTGGCAAGACCCGCAAGGCCCAGCCGGAGGAAACCGAGGCCTCCTGAACTGAATTGTTTTTCCGTGATCGCCAGCCAGTGAGCTTTTGCCGCCCGTTGTCTAGGGCGGCATTTTTTTGCCTGAAAAACAGCTCCGGGGGGCAACAGCTTTTGTTGATGGGGCTCAAGTTGGCGCCTGCCTGGGCCGATATGCCCGGAAAGCTGGATGAGCTTACGGGCACCCTTGGGGCCCGGTTTGATGCGAGGTTAAGGCAATGTTTTTGATCATCGGTTACGTCATCATTCTGGCGTCGTCCTTGGGCACGTATGCAGTGCACGGCAGTCTGGCCGCCTTGTGGGTGCCCACGGAATACATCGCAATCCTGGGGCTGACCATCGGGGGCTTTGTGGCTGGCAACGGGATCAAGGCGATCAAGGGAACGGTAGCGGCCTTGCCCGGCATCTTCAAGCCTTCGCCCTATTCGAAGGCTTATTACATGGACGTGCTGTGCATGCTGTATGAAATCCTGGCCAAGGTGCGCAAGGAGGGCTTGATGTCCATCGAGGGGGACATTGAAAACCCGGATGGCAGCCCGATTCTGTCCAAATATCCCGCCTTTACGGCGGATCACCACGCGGTGGATTTTTTGTGTGATTACCTGCGCATGATGGTTGGGGGCAATCTCAATGCCTTTGAGATCGAGAACCTGATGGATATCGAAATCGAAACCCACCACCACGAGGCTCATACCCCGGTGCATGTGGTCTCCAAGGTGGCGGATGGGGTGCCCGCCTTCGGTATCGTGGTGGCAGTGATGGGGGTGGTGAACGTGATGGGTTCTGTAGGCCAGCCGCCCGCCGTGCTCGGCAAAATGATCGGGGGGGCGCTGGTGGGGACTTTCCTGGGGATTCTCATTTCCTATGGTTTTGTGGCCCCGGTGGCCGGCCAGTTGGAACAGAAGGTGGAGGAAAGCGGCAAGATCTACCAGTGCATGAAGTCCGTGCTGCTGGCGAGCATGAATGGCTACGCACCTCAGGTGGCGGTGGAGTTCGGGCGCAAGGTGCTGTACTCCACGGATCGTCCCAGCTTTGCCGAGCTGGAAGAAGCCATCAAGAGCCGCAAATAAGTGCCCTTGAGCACCAGACCAAGCGAGGGCGGCCATGAGCGATGACAGCCAACAGCCAATCGTCGTCAAAAAGATCAAGAAGGGTGGCGGTGGCGCCCACGGCGGTGCCTGGAAGATTGCCTATGCCGACTTTGTGACGGCCATGATGGCCTTCTTTTTGCTGATGTGGTTGCTCGGTTCCACGGCCCAGGGGGATTTGCAGGGGATTGCCGATTTCTTCAATTCGCCGCTCAAGGTCGCCATGAGCGGTGGGAGTGGGGCAGGGGATGCCACCAACCCCATTGCGGGGGGCGGTCAGGATCTGACCAAGTCCCATGGGCAGGTCAAGAAGGGGGATGTGGAGGGCAAACGCAGCATCAATCTGGAGCCAGGCAAAGGCTCTCCCAAGGCTGCGGGGCTGGATGTGGTTGAGAAGCCGGGCAAGTCCAATCTGGATGACCCAAAGGTCGCCGAAATACGCAAGATGGAAGAGCGCAAGGAGCGGGCGCGGCTTGAAGATCTGAAGGGCCAGATTGAGGCCGTCATTGAGGCCAGCCCGGGTTTGCGTCAGTTCAAGAGCCAGCTCTTGCTCGACATTACCAGCGAAGGCCTGCGCATTCAGATTGTGGATGAACAGAACCGGCCCATGTTTGACAGCTCCAGTTCCAGTCTCAAGCCCTATACCCAGGAGTTGCTGCGCCTGATCGGCAAGACCCTGAACGGGGTGGATAACCGGATCAGCCTGTCGGGGCATACCGATTCCAACAAGTATGCGGGGGGAGAGCGGGGCTTCTCGAACTGGGAACTGTCAGCCAATCGGGCCAATGCTTCACGCCGGGAATTGGTCGCCGGGGGCTTGGCCGAAGGCAAGATGGTGCGTGTGGTGGGCCTTTCGGACACTTTCCCCTTGGATGCTGCCCAGCCGAATGCGCCCATCAACCGACGTATCAGCATCATTGTGCTCAATAAGCAAGCGGAGGAGGCCCTGCGTCTGCCGGGCGGGCGCAAGCTGGATGTCAGCGCAGAG
>JAJTBM010000185.1 GCA_021286885.1 Rhodocyclales bacterium | reverse complement strand
CGGGGCCGGATTCGAGCAGCAGGGATTCGGTGAGCTCCAGATCAATCCAGCGCCCTTCCAGGCCGAAGTGCTCCAGCAGGTTCTGGAGACAGCCCACGATGTCGTCCCGCAAAAACTGGAGCACCGAGAGGTTGACCGAGATGGGTACGGTGAGCAGCCCTTGCTCTTGCCAGTGGCGGGCCTGTTCGCAGGCCTGGGCCAGCACCCAGCGGCCCAGGGCGACGATCATGCCGCATTCTTCGGCCAGGGTGACGAAGTTGCGCGAGCCCATCTCGCCCAGTTCGGTGCTGTGCCAGCGCAGCAGGGCTTCCAGACCGATGATGCGCCCGCTGTGGGTGTCCACCTGGGGTTGGTAATACAGGCTCAGCTCTTGGTTTTCGAGGGCCTGGCGCAGGGCGTTTTCTTGCTGGAGCCGTTCGAGGGCATGGGCGTTCATGCGCTCGTCGAAGAAGCGGTAGGTGTTACGCCCGTTCTCCTTGGCGTGGTACATGGCCGTACCGGCGTCGCGCAGCAGGCTCTCGGCGTTATCACCGTCCTCCGGGTACAGGGCGATACCGATGGAGAAAGAGGTGGAGATGCGCTGGCCTTCCAGGTCGAAGGGCGGGGAGAGAAGTTCCAGGATTTTTTCGGCCACCCGGGCCGCGTCGTCGGGCTCGGAGACGTTGGTGAGCACGATCAGGAACTCGTCGCCCCCCTGGCGGCTGACGGTGTCGGTTTCGCGTACGCAGGAGGTGAGACGCAGGGCGACCCCCTGCAGCAGCCGATCCCCCACCATATGGCCGAGGGAGTCGTTGATGGTCTTGAAGCGGTCTAGATCGAGGAAGAGCAGAGCGATCCGGTTGTCCTGGCGCTGGGCGCTGGCCAGGGCCTGATCGAGCCGGTCTTTGAGCAGGCTGCGGTTGGGTAGCCCGGTGAGTGGATCGTGCTGGGCCAGGTAGGAGATGCGGGTCTCGGCGGCCTTGCGTTCGGTGATGTCGGAAAACACCGCCACGTAGTGGGTGACCTTGCCGCTTTGGTCGCGCACGGCGCTAATCGAGAGCGCCGATGGATAGAGGCTGCCGTTTTTGCGCCGATCCTGGACTTCGCCCTGCCAGAAGCCGTTGGCTGCGATATCGCGCCACATGGCATCGTAGAACGCTTGGTCGTGGGTGCCGGACTTGAGCAGGCGCGGGGTTTGGCCGATGGCCTCGTGGGCCCCATAGCCGGTGACTTCGGTGAATGCCTGGTTGACCGACAGGATGCGTTGGTTGGCATCGGTGACGACAATGGCTTCCACGCTATGGCGGAACACGGTGAGGGCCAGCCGGAGTTGTTCTTCGTTGTCCCGGCGGGCGGTGATGTCGGCCACCGTGGTGACAACAGTGCGTTCGGGATGAGCGTCCGGGGCGGGGAGCGGAATGGCGTTCACCCAGAGCCAGCGGCGTTCTCCATCGGGCCGGATCAGGCCTATGGTGCCGCGCTGGGGGGTGCCGGTGCGCAGGGCCTGGACCGAGGGCGTTTGTTCGGGGGGGATGATGGCCCCGTCTTCGTTCAGGTAGATGATGTCGCCATCAAAGATGTTCCAGCTGCGCATTTCGGCGGCGCTCATGCCGTAGATTTCTTCGGCGGCCGCGTTGTGCATGAGCACCCGCCCCTGGGGGTTGCGCATCAGCACCCCTTCGCCCATCCCCGCGAGCAGGGTGCGCATGCGGGTTTCCCGCTCTTGGAGCTCTGCTTCGGTGTTGCGCCGGTCGGTGATGTCGAGGCCGGAGCCGATGTGCCCGCAAAACTGCCCTTCGGCGGTGCTGATGGGCCGTATGGTATCGAGGATCCAGCGATATTCGCCGTCCCGGCGGCGCAGCCGGTATTCCAACTCAAAGGAATGGGGGTGCCCCAGATGGCGGCGCAGCTGTTGTTCGCAGTATTCCAGATCGTCCGGATGCAAATGCTGGAGCCAGTGCTGCTTGAGGGCGGCACTCACCTTGCTGCCCGTGAACTCTAGCCAGGTCTGGTTGGAATAGACAAAGTTGCCGTGTTGGTCGGCATACCAGACCAGGGTTGGGAAGTGTTCGAACAGGGCAAAGGCATTGGCCCATGCTTCGGGGCGTTCGGGGACGATGAACGGTGGCACTGTTGGACGTGAGATCGAATGCGCTGTTGTCGGGGGTGAGCGGACCCCCTTGATTCTAGTCCCGTTTCCGGCCTCCGGCTTGCGTTTAGCGGGGTCGCGGCGGGGGCTCTGGGGGGCTTGGAGAAAGCGGGGGCGGCAATATTTCCTTGGCCCGCGCTAAAGCACTATAGATGTCGGCGCACAGGTTGTTGATGCCCAGAACCTCGTCAAACCCCGCACGGTGTATCAAAGAGGCGGGTTGGTGATTCAAGTTGCATAGTATCACCGCGCATCCGCGCTTGTGCAGGCTGTGACAAATCCCCTCCAGTGCCTCAAGGCCTGTTGTATCCAAATTAACCAAATGTTGCATTTCAAGGATCAGCACTTCGGGGGCGTGGCCTGCCCGGGGGGCCAGCAGGGCTTCCAGTTTGTGAATGGCACCAAAGAACAGGGAGCCGTACAAAGAGTGGGCTTCCAGGCGTAGTTGGCCATCGGGATGGCACAGCTGGGGAATCATCCGGGCTTCGAGCAGGGGTAGGGCTTCGATGCGAGTGAGATCCGACATCCGATAGATGAAAAACAGGCTCGCCAACACCATGCCCAGCTCCACCGCCAGGGTCAGATCAAACAGCACGGTCATCGCGAAGGTGGTGATCAGGATGGTGCGATAGGCCGGCGAGTAGCGGATCAGAGTCTGGAACTCGTGCCATTCGCCCATGTTGATGGACACCACCACCACAATCGCCGACAAGGTGGCGAGGGGAATGTGGCGCGCAAACGGGGCCAGCACCAGCACGATGGCCAGCAGCACCAGCGCATGCACGATGCCCGCCACGGGGGTGCGCCCGCCGGTGCGGATGTTGGTGGCTGTTCTGGCAATGGCGCCAGTGGCCGCAAAGCCGCCAAACAGGGGGGCGACCAGGTTGGCGATGCCCTGGGCGATGAGTTCCTGGTTGGGGTCGTGGCGGTCGTCGATGGCGGCATCGGCCACCCGGGCCGAGAGCAGGGATTCAATGGCCCCGAGGAGCGCGATGGTGAGGGCCGGGGAGATCAGCTTGCCCAGGGTTTCCAGGCTCACTTCGGGCAAGCCCATGGGGGGCAGACCTTGGGGAATCCCGCCAAAGCGGCTGCCGATGGTGTCCACCGGGAGGTTCAGAAGTGCATTGGCGAGGGTCGCCAGTACCAGCACACCCAGGGGGCCGGGCAGGCGGGCGAGGGGTTTGTAGCGCCGGGCGAGCCGGTTCCAGGAGAGCAGCACCAGCAGGGAGGCCACCGACAGGGCCAGGGTGGCGGGCTGGAGGGTGTCCAGGTGGGCCACCAGAGCCTTGGCCTTGCCGAAGAATTCGCCCGGCAGATGGGCGATCTGCAGACCCAGGAAGTCTTTGATCTGGGCCATGAAGATCACCACCGCAATCCCGTTGGTGAAGCCAATCACCACCGGTTTGGGGATGAAGCGGATCAGGGTGCCCAGGCGGAAGGCGCCCATGGCCACCAGCATCGCCCCGGCCAGGAGGGTCGCCACCAGCAGGTTCTGGACGCCGTACTCGGCCACGATCCCGTACAGGATGGGGATGAAGGCGCCGGTGGGGCCGCCGATCTGAACCCGGGAACCGCCCAGGGCCGAGATCAGCAGGCCGGCAACGATGGCCGTCCAGATGCCGGCGCTGGGCGACATGCCCGATGCAATCGCAAAGGCCATGGCCAGGGGCAGGGCCAGTACGCCGACCGTGAGGCCGGCTGAAAAGTCTTGCCCAAACTGGGCCCGGCCATAGCCGGGCAGGGTGTCAAGCAGCTTGGGGTGGAAGGGGATGTGGGGCGTTGCGCTGTGGGGCGTTGTTTTCATGGAACCTCCGCAAGGTGGGATCAGGGTGTTCCCCAGTTGGGGGTGTGTGCGGAGGTTGCTGACCAGGCCCGGTGCGATGCTGGACGATCCATCGTTGGCGGGCGGTCAGGGGCATGACGGGCTCCTCAGGAAAAACTGCTGTCGTTGGCGGCCGGATCCCGGCGGGCGTTGCTGTGCATCACCTCCACCATCATCTTTACGGCAGCAACGAACACCGCCACCAGCCCCAGGCCGATGCAGATCCAGGCCTGGAGGGTGTTGGCCGGAAAGCCGGGCAGCAGGGAGGCGCGGCCTTCGATCAGATAGGCAGCACCCAGGGCCACGATCAGGACCGCGACCAGATCCACGGCGGCCCAGCCAAAAAAGGCCTGGGTCAGGCGGGGGAGTGGAGATGAGGGTTTGGGATTCTGGTTTTGCATGGAAAAAACGAAGCTTGGCACACACAGCCTAGAAAACGGGCCTGACGATCTGCTTACATTCCCGCGCCCAGCGTAGATGCAGGCACGAGTGCATGGGCAGATCATCAGGCCCGGGGCAGAAGGGCCTCTTTCGAGGGCCTGCTTGAGGGCTTACTTGACGCGCATGCCGGGCTGGGCACCGCTGTCCGGGGACAGGATGAACAGGCCCGGATGGGTGCCGCTCTCGTCGGAGGCCGCCAGCACCATGCCTTCAGACATGCCGAACTTCATCTTGCGCGGGGCCAGATTGGCCACCATCACGGTCAGGCGGCCCACCAGGGTGGCCGGATCGTAGGCAGACTTGATCCCGGCAAACACCTGACGCGGCTTTTCCTCGCCGATGTCGAGCTGCAGGCGCAGCAGCTTGGCGGCGCCTTCCACATGCTCGGCGGCGACGATGCGCGCAATGCGCAGCTCCACCTTGGTGAAGTCGTCGATGGAGATGGGTTGGGCGGCTTCGGCTTCGGCGGCATCCGTAGCGGCTGCGGCCTTGTCAGCCTTGGCAGGCTTTTCGGCCTTGGCGGCGGTGTCGGCCTTGGCCTTGGCGGCCTGGGCCGGTGCCGCATCGGTGGCCGGGGCGAGGGAGGCCCGGTTGGCTTCGATCAGCGCATCCACCTGCTTGCGCTCGATGCGGGTCATCAGGTGCTTGTAGGTGCCGATGGCGTGGCCAGCGGGCAGCGGGGCGAGCAGGTTGTCCCAGTCGAGGGCCTCGATGTTCAGGAAGGCTTCGACCTGGGCGGCGAGGGCGGGCAGCACCGGCTTCAGCAGGCCGGTGAGGGCCTTGAAGATGTTGATGGCGGTGGTGCACACCTCGTGCAGTCGGGCATCCTGGCCTTCCAGCTTGGCCAGTTCCCAGGGCTTGTGCTCGTTTACGTAGCCGTTGGCCTGGTCGGCCAGCTCCATGATGCGGCGCAGGGCGCGGCTGTAGTCGCGTGCTTCGAAGGCGGTGGTGATTTCGCTGATGTCCCAGTCCATGGTGTGGGCCGGGTCGTGGGCGGCGAGCTTGCCTTCAAAGCGCTTGGCGATGAAGCCGGCGCAGCGGCTGGCGATGTTCACGAACTTGCCCACCAGGTCGGAATTGACCTTGGCGATCATGTCGTCCAGGTTCAGATCCACGTCTTCCATGGTGCCGTTGGATTTGCCGGCAAAGTAGTAGCGCAGCCACTCGGGGTTGAGCTTCTGCTCGAGGTAGGAGCGGGCGGTGATGAAGGTGCCCCGGCTCTTGCTCATCTTGGCGCCATCAACGGTCAGGAAGCCGTTTACGCACAGCTGGGTGGGGGTGCGGTAGCCGGCAAAGTGCAGCATCGCGGGCCAGAACAGGGCGTGGAAGTAGAGGATGTCCTTGCCGATGAAGTGGATCAGTTCGGTGCCAGTGGCAGCAGCGGGGCCGGATTCGATGAAGTTGGCCACATCGATCTCGCCGTTGGCGGTCTTGCCTGCCAGGTTTTTGAAGCTGGCGAAGTAGCCGATGGGGGCGTCCAGCCAGACGTAGAAGTACTTGCCCGGCGCATCGGGGATCTCGAAGCCGAAGTAGGGCGCATCCCGGGAGATGTCCCAGTCGGAGAGCTTGTTTTCGCCCGCTTCGCCCAGCCATTCCTTCATCTTGTTGGCGGCTTCGGCCTGGAGCCGGCGGCTGCCATCGGGGGTGGTGCCTTGGGTCCATTCGCGCAGGAATTCCACGGCGCGGGGGTCGGAGAGGCGGAAGAAGTAGTGGTCGGAGGTGCGCAGCACCGGCGTGGCGCCCGACACGGCGGAGCGGGGATTCTTCAGCTCGGTGGGGGCGTAGGCGGCCCCGCACACCTCACAGTTGTCGCCGTACTGGTCGGCCGCGCCACACTTGGGGCACTCGCCCTTGATGAAGCGGTCGGGCAGGAACATCTCCT
>JAJTBM010000184.1 GCA_021286885.1 Rhodocyclales bacterium | reverse complement strand
CCGGGGGGGCGTGCAGGGCCAGCAGCAGGGCACCGGCCCGCAGGCCGGCATGCAAGGAGGGGGCGGTGATCATGGTTGCTGACGGGCAAAGAAGGTCTGGGCCGCCCGGGTGCAGGCGAGATCCACAAGCAGCCCATGATAAAGCGTGGCCAGGGGTGTCGCATCCCCGTTGCTGTTGGCGAGCACCTGGCTGCGCAGGGCATCAAACAGCCCTTGGGCGCCTGCATAGGGGCTGTCCGGAGTGCTCTGATCCACGTCCAGTACCTCCACCCGGCCTGCCGGGGCCCGGTTTTGCCAGTAGCGCTGGAGGGCCAGGGTATTCACGTCATAAAACACATCCGGGTCTGCGTGGCCGCCACAGAGCAGCACGGGGCGGCTGGGCGTCCAGGTGCGCAGGTCGTTGCGTCGGGCGGCCTGGCGCAGGGGATGGCGGGCCGGGGCGTCGGGGCCTTGCAGCAACACGTCCTGCATCACCGCCAGGCGGGCCGGGTTGGGAATCAGCGGCGTGGGCCCAAAGCCCTGGGCGTACAGGGCGTCGAAGGGCGGGTCGGCCGGGTAGGGCTGGGTGGCCGCCGCCAGGGTGCTTTGCAGGGCCGGATCTTGGGGAGGCGTGCTGTCGAACAGCGCGGTGGCCGGAAAGGCGCCCCGGGCCACGACCTGCTCCAGATCCTCGGCCCCCGGGAGGCGGATGCTGGCAAAGGCCGGGGCGAAGATGTCGGTGGGGCGGGCATACACATCTCCGTACGCGGCCTGGAAGGCCTGGATCAGCATGGCGCTGTAGCCGGTGGCCCCATGTCCGACCCGCCCCATGAAGCTTGTGTCCAGGGTATCTGCCAGTGCGTAGGCGCCCGAAGAGGGGGCCGAGGCGCTTAGGGGGATGCCTTGGGCTTCCAGCGCCCGCTGGGTGGCCAGGGCCACGTAGCCGCCCTGGGAGTGCCCCGTGACAAACAGCTGGGGGGCCGTCGTGCGTCCGAGCCGGCTCAGGAGCTGGTGGCCGGCCTGGAGGGCATCCAGCATGTCGCCGGCCTGCTGTTCGGCAATGTGATACGGGTGATAGGGCAGGGGAGAGCTGTCATAGCCCGCATAGTTGGGCGCGATCACGGCATAACCCCGGCTCGCCCAGGCGCTCATGACCAGCAGCCCATCCCCGTAGCCCGGGGCGTTGGGGTCGGTGACGGCGGCCATGTTGAATTTCTGCTCGGTGCTGGTGCCGTGGGCGTAGAGCAGCAAGGGGCGGGGGCCGCTGCATTCGGCCTGGCTGCCCTGGGGCAGCATCAGGGCGGCGCTGGCCTCGGTGGCTTCGCCCCGGGCCCCGGTGGTGCTGTAGCGGAAGTGATAGACCACGACCCCGCAGTTGCCCCCATCGGTGAGTTCTACCAGGGCCGGCCAGTTTTGCCGGATGCTGGCGTTATCCAGGCTAGCCACTTGCTGGGGGGCTGCGTCCAGCCATTGGCCGTGGGGCGTGGAGGATGCGTGGTGGTCGGCGCTGCCACAGGCACTCAGGGCCAGGGCGAGCAGGGTGATGGGCCAGGGAAAGGTCTGCATTCGGGTGCCTCGTCATGTCAGGGGGGGTAGGACATGGCGGGAGTATTGCGGGGCAAACCTTAAGAAAACCTAAAGGTGAAAGGGGAAGGGGAAGGGGGGGAAGGGTGCAGGGGTGCAGGGGTGAAAGGTTCAGATGGGGGCGGCAGGCAGGGTGAGCACGAAGCCGGCGCCGCGTCCCTCCAGCCCTGGCCCGAGCTGGACGCTACCACCCAGCTGGCGGGCGGCTTCCTGGACGATGGCCAGCCCCAGGCCGCTGCCGGGGGTGTGGAGTCCGGCTCCCCGGACGAAGCGTTCAAACAGTTTGCTGCGCAGCGCCTCGGGAATGCCGGGGCCGTCGTCGGCCACCGTGAGGTGCAGGGTGCTGGCCTGGGCTTCCAGGCGGATCTGAATCTGGCTGCCTGCCGGGGTGTAGTGCAGGGCGTTGTCGAGCAGGTTTTGCAGGATGGAATGGAAGGCTGCCTGGGGAAAGCGCACGGGCAGGCTGTCGGGGGCCTCCAGGGCCAGCTGCTGCCCCTGGGCTTCGGCCCGGGGAAAGGCCTGTGCCAGGAGCTGCTGGGCGAGGGCAGCGGCATCCCAGGCCTGGGCCGGTGGGGTGGGCGGGGCCTGTTCGAGCCGGGCGAGGGTGAGCAGTTGGTGGCTCAGATGGGCGGCCCGCTGGAGTGCGTTTTCGAGTCCTGCCTGGGCCGCGCTGCGTTCGGCGGCGCTCTCGGCCCGGGCCAGCAGATGGGCTTGGGCCGAGATGACGGCCAGGGGGGTGCGCAGTTCGTGGGCGGCGTCGTGGATGAAGGCCTGCTCCCGCTGGCGTTGTTGTCCGAGGCGGGCTAGCAGGCCGTTGAAGGCGCCCAGCATGGGTTGGACTTCCTGGTAGCTCAGGGCGGGGGGCAGGGGGCTGAAGTCTTCCCCCGAGCGTTGATCCAGATGGGCCGCGAGCTGGCGCAGGGGGCGCAGCCCCAGATGAACGGCCAGCATCAGGGGCAGCAGGATGCAGGGGAAGGCGATCAGCAGATAGGGCCCCAGATCCTCGACCAGCAGCTCCAGCAGGGTGGTGCTGGGCAAGGGCGGCTGGGCCAGGCGCAGCTGCCAGGGGCCTGCCGGGGTGGTCTGAATCTGGTAGCCCTGGGCCCGGAGGGTAGCCGGGGCGGGCTCGGTGGGGTCGTGGTAAACCAGGGCGCCCTGGGCATCCAGCAGGGCCAGATAAAACGGGGCATGGCGCCGGTTGGTCTGCTGGATGCGCTGTTCCAGTTGCTGGGTCAGGCGTGCCGCGCTGGCCGGGTCTTCAACCACACCCAGCAGCGGCCCCAGGTTTTCGCTCAGTTGCTGGCCCAGGGAGGGTTGCTGGGTGAATTCCAGGTAGTCCTTGCCCATCAGCACCAACAACACCAGCCCAAAGGCCAGCGTCAGTGTGAACACCAGACGGCGGCCCAGGCTGGGGTGGGCGTGGCGCAGTTTCATGGGGGTGCGTCGGGCAGCAGCCGGTAGCCAATACCACGCAGGGTCTGGATGCGTTCGGCACCAATTTTCTGACGCAGATTGCTCACATGGACTTCCAGGGCGCTGTGGGTCAGGGGTTCGCCCAGGGGTTGCAGGCGTTGGGCCAGTTCGGCCTTGGGGCGTACCTGGCCGGGCTCCCGGGCCAGTTCCAGCAGGATCTGAAACTCCCGGGGCGACAGGTTCAGGGGTTCGCCCCGCAGCCAGGCCTGGTGCTGGCCTGGGTCGAGGCTCAGGGGCCCCAGCACCCAGAGGGCGTCGGCCTGGCGGGCACTGCGACGCAGCACGGCGTGCAGGCGTGCCACCAGCTCTGCCGTGGCGAAGGGCTTGATGATATAGTCGTCCGCCCCCCCACCCAGCCCGGCCAGCCGGTCTTCCAGGGTGCTCCGGGCCGTCATCACCAGCACGGGCAGCCGGATCTGGCGCTGGCGCCATTGGGCGAGGAGATCCAGGCCTTCCCCATCGGGCAGGCCCAGATCCAGCAATACCGCATCCACCCCCAGCCAGTCAGGGTTGGCAGGCAGGTCGGCCAGCCGGCGCAGCCAGACGCTGGTGATCTGCTCGGCGCGCAGGGCCTGCTGCAGGCTGTGGCCCAGATCCAGGTCGTCTTCCAGGATCAGCAGATGCATGCCCCGTGCCTCAGACGCCCCAGGTGACGGGCACCTTGTCTTTCAGGGAGCGCTCCAGCAGCTCCAGCAGGGGCACTGCGCGCTGGAAGAAATTGACGGGGATGGGCGTGCCAGGCAGGGGGTCCTCGTCGTCCTCGGGCTGGGCGCGGCTGCGGGCCTTGTCGATCTCGATGGCCGCACGCAGCCGGCTGATGGCCTCGGGCAGCTGTTCGAGGGTGAAGATGCCCTTGGCCGCGTCCTTGTCCTTTTCCAGCACGGTCAGCATGTCCTGCCCGTTCTTCTGGAACATGATCACGTCGCCGCTGGCGGGGGATTTGAAGATGATGAGCATGGGGATGTCCTTGGTCGGTAAGCCGCCATTGTAGGCGGCTTGGGCGTGCGGGGGTTTTGCGCTAGTGTGGCAGCCCTCCATGCGTGTTCCCGTGTTTCTCCCATGAGCAAAAATCAAACCCTGGCCGGCGTGGGTTTTGGCCTGGGTGCCTATGGCATCTGGGGCTTCTTCCCCCTGTTTTTCCGTCAGTTGGGGGCCGTGCAGCCCCTGGATGTGCTGTGCAATCGGGCCGTATGGGGCTGCGTGTTCGTGAGCCTGATCCTGAGCGCCAAGGGCCATTGGGGCCCCACGCTGGCGGTGTTCGAGCGCCCCCGGCTGGTGGCCCGGCTGGGGCTGGCAGCGCTCCTGGTGGGTTCCAACTGGCTCGCCTTTCTGTGGGCGGTGGATCAGCATCAGGTGATGGCTTCCAGCCTGGGCTATTTCCTCACGCCGCTGGTGAATGTGCTGCTCGGGATGCTGGTGCTGCGCGAGCGCCTGAGCCGGCTGGAATGGGCTTCGGTGGGCCTGGCCCTGCTCGCCCTGGTGAATGAGTTTGTCGCCCTGGGCAGCCTGCCCTGGATTTCGCTGTTTCTGGGGGGGAGCTTTGGGCTGTATGGGCTGGTGCGCAAGCAGGTGCCGGTGGATGCGATTGCGGGTTTGTGGCTTGAAACCCTGTCGTTGATGCCACTGCTGGCCGTGTACTGGGCTTGGCAGGCCCAGGCCGGGCATGCGGTGTTCACCGGGTTTGACACTACCACCCAGGCCCTGTTGCCCCTGGCCGGGGTGCTGACTGCCCTGCCCCTGATGCTGTTTGCGGCGGCCACCCAGCGCCTGAATCTGGCCACGGTGGGGATGCTCATGTACATCAACCCGACCATGCAGCTCCTTACCGCCGTCTGGTTGTTCGACGAGCCCCTGGCCCCGGCCCGGCTGGTGAGTTTCGGGCTGATCTGGAGCGGGCTGCTGCTCTACAGCTTGAGCGGCTGGCGGCGCTACCGGCGCGGGGGTTGAGTCTGATCTAAATTTGGATTGCCGGTCGCGTGCAAAAGTGTAGTGATCTGTAGTGGTCCAATCCTTCAGACACCCCGATAGGCGGATGATGTCCCCTTTCGAGGAAACACCAATGAAATGCAGTTGTAGAGCTTTTGACCCGAGCTTCAAGCTCGAGGTCGTCAACACCATCAAGAACCAGGGCCTCTCGGTCAGTCAGGTTGCCAAGGATATGAACCTGACTGAATCCACCGTGCGGCGCGGGGATCAGCAAGTAGGCGAAGAACTGGCCGGGCGGTCCGGGAAGGGTTTGCCGCTTACGCCCGAGCCCTGCGCTGAAGTATCAGTGAATTGAACTGCGGGTAAAGAAGGCTAGCCAGGTAATGAGTTGCTGCCGTGTGCTTGAAGTGAGCTGGGTTGGCTTCTATGCTCACCGGGCCTAGGTGGCACGCGCCAGGCCCATCGCTTATGAGCAAGTGCAGGCAGAAAAAAAGCTTACTGGGGTGTTTGAAAAAAACTGACCACTACAATTGCCTGTTGGAAATTATAGTGTTTTGTTAAATTGTTGTGCTGTATGGCAACAGGAGTGCGCGAAGTTACGGCTAAAATGACGTATCCGATACACAAATTAACTAGGTAAGCGAATATGAGCGAGTCATTCTATCAGTTCACCAATAATTGGTTCGAAGGTGCTGCAAAAAGCGTATGGGACGCACTGATTCCACAGATCAATCCAAAGAGAGTTCTAGAAATTGGTTCTTATGAAGGTGCGAGTGCCTGTTATCTGATTGATAAAATTTCAGAGTATCAAGATCTTGAGTTGCACTGCATTGACACTTGGGAGGGGGGGATTGAGCACCAAGTTGGCGGCTCCGCTCAAACCGACATGTCAGAAGTTGAACAGCGTTTCCGTCATAACACTAAAATAGCTACCGAGCGAGCAGGTCATATTGTCGATCTTTTTTGCTATAAAGGATACAGCGATATCGAGCTTTCCAAGATGCTCGCCAAGGGGATGCAGGGATATTTTGACTTTATCTATGTTGATGGATCACACCAAGCACCTGATGTGCTGCTTGATGCAGTTCTTAGCTTCAAGTTGCTGCGTGTTGATGGAGTTTTGGCTTTTGATGACTATCTTTGGCAGGAGCCTCTGCCTTATGGAACTGACCCGGTTCGTTGCCCGAAAATCGCAATTGATGCATTTTCAAATATTTATTGCCGTAAAACCCGGATTATCTCCGCTCCGTTGTATCAGCTGTATGTTCAAAAGATCAGCGAATAAGAATTTATCCGTATTTAAGGGCGGTTGTTGAGCTCTCGGGCAATTGCGTTGAGGTAGCCTTGAGAGAACTGAG
>JAJTBM010000183.1 GCA_021286885.1 Rhodocyclales bacterium | reverse complement strand
GAGCTATTCAGTTTTGATTATTTGGGCCTCGGCCGAGTGTTTCTTAGACTGCATGCCTCAAACAATAATGACAGAGGCTTGCCCCTATGAATTTCCTTCTGAAAGCGATTCTGCTCCTCCTGCCCCTGGGGCTCCAGATCCTGCCAGCCCGGGCAGAGGTGGGTTTGCTGAATGTTTCTTACGATCCCACCCGGGAGTTGTACCAGGATTACAACCTGGCTTTCGCTACTTACTGGCGCAACAAGACTCGCCAGATCCTTACCGTGTCTGCCTCCCATGGCGGCTCGGGCAAGCAGGCCCGCAGCGTGCTCGATGGCAAGCAGGCGGATGTGGTGACCCTGGGGCTGGCGGCTGATATCGATCTGCGGGCGGATGGCCAGAACGCTATTGCAAAGCCCCTGATCCGGCCCGACTGGAAGCAGCGCCTGCCCCACAACGCGGCGCCCTACACTTCCACCATCGTGCTGCTGGTGCGTAAAGGCAACCCCAAAGGCATCCGCGACTGGGCTGATCTGGCCCGCCCGGGGGTGGAAGTGGTGACCCCTGATCCGCGCACCTCGGCGGGGGCCCGTTGGAATTATCTGGCCGCCTGGGGCTATGCCCTGCGCCAGTCCGGCGGTAACGAGGCCAGCGCCCGGGCGTTTGTGAGTCAGGTGTTCCGCAACGTCAAGAAAATGGAATCCGGCGCCCGGGGCGCCACGGCGGCCTTTGTGGTGTTGGGCCAGGGCGACGTGCTGATGGCCTGGGAGAACGAGGCCTATCTGGCGGTGAAGGAGTGGGGGCCGGATAAATACGAAATCGTCACGCCTTCGGTGTCCATCCTCACCGAGCCCCCGGTGGCGGTGGTGGATGCAGTGGTGGATAAACGCGGCACCCGCAAGGAGGCCGAGGAATACCTCAAGTATTTGTACTCCCCCGAGGGCCAGGACATCATCGGCAAGCACTATTACCGCCCCGCCGACCCCCGGGTGGCGGAGCGCTATGCGCGCCAGTTTGCACCCCTCAAGTTGTTTACCATCGACGAGGTGTTTGGTGGCTGGAAACGGGCGCAGAAGACCCATTTTGCCAAGGGAGGCGTGTTCGATCAGATTCTGGCCCGTCCTCTGGGCTGAGGGAGATCAATGGGAAGGCTGGCTTTTTGTGTCGGGCCGCGAACTTCTACTTCCGGCTAGACTCTAGGGCGGGGGCCCGTTGTCCAGAACGGCGGGCCCGCTTCCCCTGTCATTGCATTCGATTCACTCGATTTTCGGAGACCCCCCATGAAGCAGATCATCAAGCCCCTGCTGGCCGTTCTGGCCGTGTGCAGCGCCACCACCGTTCTGGCCCAGCAGGCCCCCAAGCCCGAGCAGATCATCAAATGGCGCCAGTCCGCCTATCAGGTGCTGGGCTGGAACAGTGGCCGCATCAAGGCCAACTTGGAAGGCAGCTACAACAAGGATGAAGTGGTGCGCTCCGCCAACATCATCGCCGCGCTGGCCAATGGCGGTATGGGGAGTCTGTTCCCGGCCAATACTGAAACCGGCAAGGGCTGGCACGATACCGAAGTGAAGCCGGAGCTGTTCTCCAAGCCTGCCCAAGTGGGCGAGGCTGCCAAGCGCTTCGCCACCGAAGCCAATGAGCTGGCCAAAGTGGCCGCCACGGGCGATGCCGCCGCTGTGAAAGTGGCCTATGGCAAGCTGGGCCAGGCCTGCAAGGGCTGCCACGAAGACTTCCGCAAGAAGGATTAATACCGCCACCGCCACCGCCAAGGTGAGCGGGGCGTGGCCCCATGCAAAAAACCGGGAGGCCCCTTGGGGCGATCCCGGTTTTTTTACGTCTACGGGCATGGGCCAGGCCAGGCCGGGTCGGTTTAGGCCTCGTCCGGCCAGGGGATCAGCCGCAGTTCGCTGCCCATGCGCTCGCCCCGCCCCCAGGCGGTGGTGGCCTCCACAAACTGGCGCGGGAGCCTGGGGTGATCGACCAGTACATCGTGTTCGGCAAAAAAGCTGCCGTCCCCGTTGATGGTCAGATTGCCGCCCCGCCCGGCATCGTCCGGCGCCCAGCGCAGCACCAGCACGCACTCCTGGCTGTAGCTATCCACCCGCAGGCTGCATTCAGCCCGGTGGGGGTCGATGGCCAGGGCCGGGAGCCCGTGGCGTGCCAGCTCCTGATCGAGGCGTGCACAGATGCGCAGCACTAGGCCCGCGTGGCGGTCGCGTTCGGCCTCCAGAGCAGGGGGGGCGGGCGTGGCGAGGGGCGGGGCGGCCGTGCTCACAGGCTGGCCGGGGAGTGGGTGTGACAGTCCTTGGGGCAGACCCGGCCACAGGCGCCGCAGCCGATGCAGTCCATCGCATCGGCAATGGCCATCACCATGGTGTTGTCGTCGTCGCCCTCGTCATCGTCGTCGAACTCCCGCTCGACGAGTTCAAACACGTTGCGCGGACAGACCTTGTAGCACCGGCCACAGCCGATACAGGTTTCCTGGTTCAGGTCGGTCACGAAAGTGGGGGTGTAGGATTTGCCCCCCCGGGTCAGCCCGGTGATGGTTTCCATGATGAATGTTCCGTTAGCGTTGCAGATAGAGTGCGGTGCAGGGCTCAGGCCGGTGTGCTGCTGGCGGCCTGGAGTTTCTTGTTGGCTTCGTCCCAGGCCTGGCAGGCTGCGTAGGTGGATTGGGCCATTTCAGGGATTTCCTGGTAGCCGGCGGGGAGCCGGTCTTCCACCAGGTCGTGCATCTTGGAAGCCCATTCGGAGGCAATGCGCTTGAGCTTGCGCACTTCCTTGTCGAGGGCCTTCAGTTCGTCTTCGCTCATGGTGTGCTCCCCGGGTGGCTTACAGGCCGGCGACTTCGCCGTACTTGCCGATGATGGTGGTGGCCACCGACAGGATCTTGTCGGCCTCGTCCTTCATCTTGGAAATGCTGTCAAAGCCGAAGCGGTGCACATCGCGCAGGGTGCGATCCACCACCACCAGCTTGCCGACGATGATCAGCGCCCGGCCAAAGCCTTCGTGGGTGATGTTGATGACCGAGGTGGCCATCAGGCCGCATTCCTTTTCCACCAGCACGGCGAGGCCGTTGTAGAAGGCCTTGACCCGGGCGAGCAGCACTTCGTCCGGGTCGCCGATGACCGGAATCTCGCGGCGTTGGTCCTTGGTGACGATGTAGGGGGCCAGCACCCGCTCATTGGGCCACCCGTCGTAGGTGCCGTAAGAATCAAGCGCACGCATCTGCTTGACCATTTCCTTCACAAAATCGGATTCCCAAATGCCTTCGTCGGCGGTGGTGGCGGTGGTCATGTCATTGCTCCTTGAATAAAGGGGTCTGGAAGTAGATGGGTTGGGGGATGCCGTGGGCCTGGGGGCGGCTGGCAATGGCCAGCATGCGCACCCCGCTGGGGATGTGTTCGCCCACCAAGCGGGCCGCGACAAAACCGGCACAGGCGCCCAGCAGGGCCCCCAGGCCCTCGCCGGCGGTGCCCTGGGTGTGGCCCAGGGCCATGCCCAGAATCAGGCCGAGGAAGGGCAGGCCGTACACCAGCCCGACTGCGGTGGCCATGGTTTCGGAATTGACGGCCAGATCAACGATGTCGCCGGCCCGGGCGCCCAGATGGTTGTCCAGGCGCAGCACCATCCGGCCATGCAGGCCGGGCTTGCCTTCCTTGGGAATGCCGCAGCTGTGGGCGGTGCCGCAGCTGGTGCAGCCGCTGCCGCCGGCCTCCACTTCGGCCCAGCGTTCGGTGGCGGAAAGGACGCGACCCTGTTCGATGATCATTCGCTCCACCCTTCCTCTTCCATGGTGCTGAAGCGGTCATCGCCCTTGGGCATGCCTTTCTTCACCGCCTTGGCGAGCCAGCCGGTGGGGCCGTCGCGCAGCTCGTTCTGGAGCATCTCGATCACCGAGTCGATGGTGGTGCCGCCCTCCACCTTGACCGGCTGGACGCCCTTGGCCAGCAGGCGCTGGATGGCAGAGGCGCCCACCGCCTCGGTGAAGACGGCAGCGCAGCCGTCCAGCAGGGCGATCTTGGCGTCCAGCTTGCCTTCATGGCCGTCCATGGCGGTTTCGATGAACTGGGCCACCTCCACCAGGCGGGCGCTGTCGGCACCGATTTCGTGGATGGCAAACGCGCTGGCGGCGCCAAAGTGCTGGTCGATCACGACCCGGTTGCTGCTGGCAAAGGCGACGAGGATCTGCATGACGGTTTCCTCAGTGGATGGGCTGGCCACCAGGCGCAGGCGCCGGGGCGGCCGCGCCGAGGGGGTCGAAGGCTTCGGCGGGTCGGAACAGGGATCGGTAGGGCGCGATGACGTGGTGTTCTTCATGATGTTCGAGCAGCAGGTTGGCGAGGTCGAACAGGGTCTGGCGGCTACCGCGATAGCCAATCCAGGTCCGGGTGTAGCCTCCAACCAGGTCGTACTGGGGGAAGCCGATACGCAGGATGGGCACCCCCAGGCGGGCGGCACTCGCCACCGCATGGGAATTGCCGATCACAAGTTCGCAGCCAGCCTCGGTGTCTGTCTCCCGGGCGCTGCGCTCCAGGTCTTCCAGGTCGCCGATGATGACCTGGCGGGCGGGCAGGCTTTCCAGTCCGGCAGCCTTCACCGGGGTGATCGCACTCACCAGTTCTGCACCCATGTCGTGCAGGAAGGCCCCCATGCCGATCAGCAGATCCGGGTCGGCGGCCATGGCCACCCGGGCAAAGCCCAGCATGAAGTGGCAATCCACCATCGCGTCCTGGAGCTGGGCCCGCTGGCGGGCGTAGCGGTCCGGGACGGGCTGGCCCGAGAGTTCGGCCAGAATGCCCAGCAGCCGGTCATTGGCCGCCAGCCCCATCAGGTGATCGAAGCGGTAATCCGGCACCCCGGTGCGGGCCGCCAGGGTATCGGCAGCAGCGCCCAGGGAACGCCCGATCACCAGCGTGGCAGCGGCTTCGCCCAGGGTCGCAAACTCGCCCACCGGCGTGCCGCCCAGGGTGAGAGGGGTGTATTCCTCGGGCATCAGGTGGCCATCCAGGGAGTCCCCCACGTCGGGGACCACCACCGGGCGCAGGCCGAAGGATTCGATGGTTTCCTTGAGGGCTTCCATGTCCCCCGGGGTGAGCGAGGCGTGGGGCAGCACGTTCACCTGACGCGGGCGGCGCCCCACCCGGCTCCGGTCTTCGGGCACCAGGTATTCGAACATGGCCTTTACCGCCAGGGCGTAGCCGGTTTCCAGGCAGCCGGTGAAGTCGGGGGTATTCACCGGCACCACCTTCACATGGGCGTACTCCGGGTGGGCCCGGTAGAAATCCTTCACCAGCCGGGCCACGTCGGTGCCCTGGGTTTCCGAGAGGCCGGTGGTGGGCAGGCCGATCAGGGCGGGCTTTTGCTTGGCGCAAATGGTGGCCAGGCCTTCGATCACATTGTCGTCGGCCCCCATCACGCTGCTCGCCTGATCCATGGCCGTGGTCTGGAGCGGGATGGGCTCGCGGAAGTGGCGCACGAAATACACCTTGGCAAAGGCGGTGCAGCCCTGGGAGCCGTGCAGCATCGGGATCGCGTGGGCAATCCCCAGAAAGGCCAGGGCGGCTCCGGTGGTGGAGCTGGCCTTCAGGGGGCTCACCGAGAGGGGTTTGGCGCGCTTCTTGATCTCGTTCATGGGTGGGGCTCCTGGCGTGGGGCGGCGCTCAGGCGGCGCTGGCGTGGGGATCGTGGATACCGTGAGTAGCGTGGATGTCACCGAGCGCATCAAAGCCGTCGTCGTCGCCCACATCCAGGGGGTGTTCCACCGGGGCGGGGCGTCGGGTGGCCCATGGGGCCTCGCTGCGTACCTGGGCCCAGACGGGGGATTCGATGGTCAGGGCGAGCTGCTTCACCAGCTCCAGCATCCCGGTGTAACCCGCGTAGCCGAATTCCCGCTCCTGGTTGATGTCCAGGAAGGGCAGCCGGGCCTTGAGGGCGGTGTAGAGGTTGCGCCCCCCGGCAATCAGGATGTCCGCCTGGAGTTCCTTGACCAGGGTGAGCAGGGCGCGGGGCGAGTTGTCCTCGATCATCCGGGCATCCGGCCCCATCAGTTCGCGGATCCGGGCCTTGTCTTCTTCGGTGGATTTCTTGGTGGCGCTGGCCACCACCACCATGCCCAGATCCTGCAGGGCCGAGACAATCGACCAACTCTTCACCCCGCCGGTGTTGAGCAGCACCCGCTTGCCTTCCAGCCGGGTGCGCCAGGGCAGGAGGGCGGCGCGGATCTTGGCCTCTTCCCGGGCGATGAGGGCCTCGGTGCGGGCGCTCAGATCCGGGTCGCCAATCAGCCGGGCAAAATCCCGCAGGGCCTGGGAGGTATCGGTAATGCCGTAAAAGCTGCCTTCAAACCAGGGGGTGCCAAACTTGTCTTCC
>JAJTBM010000182.1 GCA_021286885.1 Rhodocyclales bacterium | reverse complement strand
GGACGCGCTCATCGTGCACCGGCTCGACATGGCCACCTCCGGCCTGCTGGTGATGGCCCGGGGCAAGGCCATGGAACGCCAACTGAGCATCAGCTTCCAGCAGCGGGCGGTGGATAAGTGCTACGAAGCCGTGGTCGCCGGCCAGCTCCAACCCGGCCAGGGCGACGTGCATCTGCCCCTCATCACCGACTGGCCCAACCGCCCCCGGCAAATGGTGGATCACACCCTCGGCAAGCCTTCCCACACCGGCTATACGGTGCTGGGCTACGACCCGCAACAGCACACCAGCCGCGTCGCCCTCGTCCCCCATACGGGCCGCTCCCACCAGCTGCGGGTGCACATGCAGGCCCTCGGCCACCCAATTCTGGGCGACGACCTCTACGCCGACCCCGCCAGCCGCGCCGCCGCCCCCCGCCTGCTGCTCCACGCCAGCCACCTCACCCTGCCCCACCCGGCAAGCGGCGAACGCCTGGTGTTCGATTCGCCGGCGCCGTTTTAAAGGGGGGCGCGCAGCTGCGCCGCGCATCCACCAAAGCTTTTGAAATACTTTACGATCTTAAAACCCGCGCTATACTGAATTTTTGAGATCACTTAGTATTTCAAAGTACCCATGGAGCTGATGCTCGAAAAATTTGTTGAGGGCACCTGGCAGGCTGCTGCACGCCTCACATTAGAAAAACCCGAGCAAGGGATTGCCTCCCCCTGCTGGGTGGAATACGAACAAGCCTACGCCCTGCAGCATCTGGATAGTCGGGGGGCTGCGGCCCTATCGACGCATCTGCCCGTATCCTTTGGGCCCCAGCGCCTCCCCCATTGGCAGCCCTTTCTGCTGGACATCCTGCCCAGCGGCTTTGGGCGCGAACTGCTGACGATTCACCAGAACTGGCCACGTCCGGATGGCGCGCACAACGATGCAGCGGTACTGGCCCATGGCGCGGGCAACCCGGGCGGCAATACCCGTGTGGCCGAAGCCCATCGCTGGCTTCTGGGCCAACTTCCTACCGCCTGCCAGGGCTGGGCGCAAGCCGAAATGAATCGGCACGACGCCGACTTCATCGAATACGCCCGGCTGCACGGCACCCTGGTTGCCGGCACCAGCACCCAGGGGCAAGCGGCCAAACTGTGGCTGACCCGGCACCGTAACGGGCTCTACTATGCAGATATTCTGGTTCCCGACCAGGACGCCGAAGCCCACTTTCTGCTGAAGCTCCCCCGCAATCCACGGGACGCCGTGCTGCTGCGCCACGAGTTTGTCTGGCTGGCGCTGGCCAAAATGGCCGGGCTGGATGTACATGAACAGCCTTTCATGGAAGGCGATCTGCTCTTTATCCCACGCTTTGATCGCATCCCCAGGCAAGGCGGCGTGCATCGGCGGGCGGTGGAAAGCGCCTTCAGCCTGATGCAAGTCGCCCAACCCGGCCAAGGGCTGCGCCACGAAGACATCATCGAAGCCTGGCTCGCACATGCCGACATGAGCGCTTTCGGCCATGGCCTGCTGGAGTATCTGCGGCGGGACATCCTCGCCTACTGCCTGCGGGTCGACGACAACCACGGGCGCAACACGGCCTTTTTCCTCGGTCCCCAGGGCTTACGCCTCAGCCCCCTGTTTGACTTTGCACCCATGTTTTTGGCCGATGACCCGCCAGCCCGTGCCACGCTCTGGCGGCAGTTTGATCCGGGTGAGCACGCCCAATGGCCCCGGCTGTTTGAAACCTGGCTGCCCAGCCTCCTGGGGCCGGACTTCAGCACCCAACTGGCACAGCAGCTGGCCGCCTGGCGCCCGCAACTGGAACACACGCGGCAGCACTTCCTTTCCCTCCCCCTGGACCCACGCACAGCCCCCCTCGGGCGGCGCTTTGAAACGGCTTTGAAGGTGCTCGATGCGCTACCCTAAAAAATCCCCTGAGACCCTGCTGGCCCTGCGGCGTGGGCTGGTGCAACGCATCCTGCGGGAACAGCCTGAAATCCCCGAGGCGGCCCGCTGGATCAGGGAATCCCTGGGGCTCAACCAGCAGGATTTCGCCCGGCTGGTGGGCCTGAGCACGCCCCAGGTGGCGCGCCTGGAGCGGGGCGAGGCCAACCCCACCCTGGAAACCCTGCTGGCCATTGGCAAGCCCTATGGCCTGAGTCTGGGCTTTACCCATCCCAGCCTGGCCCAATTGCTGGTGCCCGACACCGGCGCGCCGCTGAATGCCACCCCGCCAACCCATAGGCCGGGTCACAAGCGCGCCCCCCTGCCGCCGTTGAGCTTCACCAAGCCCCCCGACGACGATATATGAATGCGGCGCCCTTCGCCCCTCCCCCTTATCTGCTCTTTATCTGCTCCGTCTCTTCGCCCTCACCCACCCCGCGCCCGGGCGCGCAGAACGGTCACGGCTTCGCCAGCGATGCCCCAGTTGTCGGTGTCCACCTCGTCGATGATGACAAAGGTGGTGGCCGGGTTTTTGCCGAGCACGGTCTGGAGCAGGCGGGTCACGCCGTCGATGAGTTCGGCTTTCTGTTCGGCGGTGGCACCTTCGCGGGTGATGCGGATGTTTACATAAGGCATGACTAAGCTCCTGACAGGTCAAACGCGTGCGCACGCATGGCAACGCGTGCAGCCCTCGGCTGCAGAACCCAGCTTAAGCAAGACAAGCCACCATTAAAAATGATTTAATCAAATCCAGATCATCACTTTGAAAGATGGAGTTGGCGCCATGGATCTTTCTGACCTGCGTCTGTTTCGCACCGTGGCCCAGGAGGGCAGCGTGACCCGGGCGGCGGAGCGGCTGCACACCGTCCAGTCCAACGTCACCACCCGCCTGCGTTTGCTGGAAGAAAACCTGGGCACGCCCCTGTTCGACCGGATCAACCGCCGGCTCATCATCACCCCCGCCGGGCTACTGCTCCAGGACTACGCCGACCGGCTCCTCAATCTGGCCGAAGAGGCGCGCCAGGCGGTGCGGGCGCTGGACGTGCCCCAGGGCCTGCTGCGTCTGGGCTCCATGGAAACCACTGCCGCCACCCGCCTGCCCCGGGTGATTGCGGCCTTCCGGCGCCAGCACCCCCAGGTGGAGCTGCGCCTGCGCACCTCCCACACCTCCGGGCTCACCCAGGAGGTGCTCAATCACCAGCTGGATGCGGCCCTGATCTCCGGCCCGCTCCAGCACCCGGAGCTGGAAGCCCTGCCCGTGATTCACGAAGAATTGGTGCTCATCACCGCCGCCGACTGGCCCGAGATCCGCAGCGCTGCCGATCTGGCCGCCCGGGGGCCGGTGGAGGTGCTGACCTTCCGGGAAGGCTGCAGCTATCGCCAACGCCTGCTGGATTGGCTGCGTCAGGAGGGCGTGCCCATCACCCAGGCGAGCGAGTTTGGCACCTTTGAAGCCATCCTCGGCTGCGTGGCGGCAGGAATGGGCGTGAGCCTGGTGCCCCGGGCCATCATCGGTGCCCACCTGACGGGCCCGGATCCTGCATCTGCGGTGCTCAGGCTGCATCCGGTGGCCGCCCCCCAGTTCCAGTCCACCACCCTGCTGATCTGGCACCGGGGGCGCAGCCACCAGCCGGCCCGGGAAGCCTTTGCCGAAACCCTGGGCAGCCTCCTGGGGCCCTTCCCTGGCCCTACTGCCTGCAGCGCCTGACACGCCAGGCACATCCTTTGCGCTTATTTTTGATTTCAGGAAACCCCATGGCCCCCACCAATACCACGCCCGGCTTTCCCGCCGAACGCCTCCACACCCTGCCCGCCGCCCTGCACCCCTGTCTGCCGGTGCTGGGCCTGTTTCACGGCGGCCTGAGCCTGGATCTGCTCCACACCCTCACCGAATGGCCCGCCGAGCAGATCGAAGCCCTCGCGGCGGCCCTCATCGACGCCGGCCTCGCCAGCGCCGACGCCCCCGGCCACCTGCTGCTCACCCCCGGGCTGGATGCCGCCCTGGCCGAGTTGATCCCGCCGGGCGAACGCCCCGCCCTGGAAGCCCGCTGGCGCGGCGTGCTGCTCGGCTTTGCCGGCTACCTGCACCAACTGGCCGACCAGGCGCCCGAACAGGCCCTCACCCTCGCCCGCCAGGAAAGCGCCAACCTGCTCGCCCTGGCCCAGGGCTGCCTGGCCCACGAAGGGCCGGAACACGCCATCGAACTGGTTACGGTGCTCTACACCCTGCTCCAGCCCGGCGGCCCCAGCCCCGTGCTGGAACAGCTCCAGGCCCTGGGTGACGAAGCCCTGGCCCGCTTCGGCGCGGGCTGGAATGCCGCCGCCTTTGCCCAGACCGCCGCCGAGGTGGAAGCTGCCCTGGCGGATCAGCCCCTCGAAGCCGCCTTCCAGGCCGCCCAGGCCCTCTACCAGCAAAGCCGCTGGGCCGGGCCAGATGCCTACCCGGACGCCCTGCGCGATCAAGCCCACGCCGCCGTGCTGCTGGCCCGCTGCCTCAACCGGGCAGATGAAGCCGAGCAAGCCGGCCAGCTCCTCGAAATGGCCCTGGAAGACCTGGCCCCGGCCCACAACGCGGCCCTGGTGGCCGAAGCCCGCCTCGCCCTGGGAGAAAGCCAACTCGCCCAGGGCAACGCCCTAGCGGCCCTGGGCAGCTTTGCCGCCGCCCTGGCCGGCGCCCGGGATGCAGGCCAGCCCGAACTCCAGGCCCGCACCCTGCACCAGCAGGCGCGCCTGCAACACGCGCTGGATGACCACGCCGCCGCCCTGGAGCTGTGCGAACAGGCCCGGGCCGCCCTCGACCCGGCCCGCCACCCCGCCCTGCTCGCCGTCCTGTGGCAGGAAAGCGGGCTGATCCACCAGGCCCTGCGCGCCTTCGACGCCGCCGAAGCCGCCTACCAGGCCGCCCTCAGCCACCAGCCGGACGCCGCCCCCAGGGCCGACCTGCATAACCAGCTGGGCAGCCTGTACGACCACACCGGCCAGCCCGAACAGGCCATCCACCACTACCTGAGCGCCGCCGACCTGTGCGCCACCCTGGGCGACCCGGAAAACGAAGGCCGGGTACGCAGCAATCTGGCCGACACCCTGCACCAGCTGGCCCGCCTGGACGAAGCCCGCACCCAGGCCCAACAAGCCCTGGCGTGCAAGCGCCAGGTGGGCGCCGACAGCGCCCCGTGGACCACCTGGGCCCTGCTCGCCCAGATCGAAACCGACGCCCACCAGCCCGATGCTGCCCTGGAAGCCCACCGGCAGGCCGTGGCCAGCTACTACACCCACCGCAAGGGCGGTGCCAGCGCCAGCGTGCTGGAAGGCCAACTCACCCGGGCGGTGGGCGATGGCCTGCTCCAGGGGGACGACGAAGCCCGCGCCGAACTGCGCGCCGCCCTGGGCCGCCTCGCCCAGAAACCCGGCATCGCGCCCCACCTGCCCCGCTACCTGGGCCTGCTGGACGCCCTGCTGGCCGGCACCCACGCCAGCGCCGAGCCGGATGATCTGGCGCTGGGCTACGGCGCCGTGGTGGAGTGGACGCTGCTCCAGGAGCGCATTGCCGGCGCCCAGGGCTGAACTGCCGCTCAGCACACACGTCCCCTCCTTTTCCCCTCCTCAAGCACCCGCCGGCGCCCTGCCGGCGGGCTCCAGGCAGACACCTCCGGCTCCTTGCCCGGAATCTGTCACAAACCCGACAAGGCGCCTTGTCGGATGCCCGACCGAAGACCCTCAAGTTGTTCTTCTGCGCACCACCTCCAAACAAAAAACCCCTTCTGATTCATTGATTTAAAAAGATTCTCCGGGTTGGCATGGGCGTTGCATGAATGGTGTGCGCTCAACCCCATTTACCAGGAGAACAACCATGATCACCCTCACCCCCAATGCTTCCAAGGCTGTGTCCCGTTTCATCTCCACGGCTGCCGACCCGGTGGCGGGCCTGCGTATCGTGGTGTCCGGCGGTGGCTGCGCCGGGCTGCAATACAACATGAAGCTGGAAGCCGAGAAGCAGGACGACGACATTGCCCTGGAGATTGATGGCCTGACCGTGCTGGTGGACCCCTACACCGCCCCGCTGATCGAGGGCACCACCATCGACTTCGTGGATTCCCTCTCCGGCAGCGGCTTCAAGTTCTCCAACCCGAAGGCGGCCAAGTCCTGCGAATGCGGCCAATCCTTCACCGCCTGATCGCGAGGAGTCAGCAACCATGTGGGACTACAGCGAAAAAGTTCAGGAACACTTCTACAACCCGCGCAACACCGGCCCCCTGGAAGGCGCCAATGCGACGGGGGATGTGGGCTCCATTTCCTGCGGTGACGCCCTGCGCCTGATGCTCAAGGTGGAACCGGAAACCGAGATCATTCTGGACGCCCATTTCCAGACCTTCGGCTGCGGCTCGGCCATTGCCTCCTCCTCGGCCCTGACCGAGATGATCAAGGGCAAGACCCTGGATGAGGCCC
>JAJTBM010000181.1 GCA_021286885.1 Rhodocyclales bacterium | reverse complement strand
TGCCACATCACGAGTTCGTCGTAAAACTTGCGCAACTGGGTCGACTTGTTTTGCTGTTTTTGGCCGTTAGCAGCGATCACCCGGGCGGCGTGCTCTGCCACGCTGTCAAACAGGTCGGCGCTGATGGGGTGACTGAGCTGAATGCGGGAGGTATTCAGCGGCTCCGGGGTGAATTTTGAATCCCTGGAGTAGGCTGGGCGAGATGATTTGGCTGTGTTCATGATGCTTGACTCCCGGTGCGTTGGCGGTAGAAGTAGTTGAACAGGGGAATGCGATAGCGGGCGCCCCAGGCGCCAATGCCTTTTTCCCCAAGGGTGTCGGCCAGGCAGCTTTGTACGGCCAGGCGTTTTGCGGCGGGTAGCTTGTCTACCACGTAGCGCCGGGTGCGGTAGGCAAAGCGGCTGCGCCACATGCCGGCCTCGATGGTGCCGGAGCTGGCCAGGTTGACCAGATCCAGCAGCCCATACACATAACCTGTGCTCAGTCGGTGTTGCTCGCCTTGAGCCATCAGGGCCAACTCGGCTTGTTGAAGCGCGGGCCATTCCGTCCAGCACACGGTCTCATTAAACAGACTGAGCTGGTTTTTGTGGCCTTGCTTGGCTTTGTCCAGCGCAGCCTCGGCCATGGCGGCCAGGGTTGGGATGGGAATGCCAGGTTTGCTCATCACCATCCCGGCTGAAAAATGCAGTTCCGGGTTGTGGGCTACAAAGTGCTTGAAGTGTTCGGCCATGGCGCCGGCCAGTTGCTGGGTGCTGTACCAGGGGCCGATCAGGAAAAAGTCATCGCCACCTGCAAATACGGTGTAGGTATTGGGGTACTTGGTGGCGCAGTAGGCGGGGAGCCACACTGCAAAAAATGCATTGATCTGGCGAGATAGGGCCGCCATGCGGGCAAACGTGGGCTGTGCCAGCCCCCGTTGAAAAATCTGCCCCAGGTTGTCTACGTCGCCTTTGAGGGTCATGAGGGCAATCTGGCCCATCCAGGTATCGCTTGTATCTTGGCGAAACCGGTCTTCACAGGCCAGGTGGTTGAAGGTTTTGCCTGCAGATTCGGCGAGCGGCGGTTCGGTGTAGCGGGCATCTTCCGGTGTGGCATCAAAGAAGGGAACGTAGGCATTGATGTAGCGCCGAGCGTAGCCTTCCCACAAGGGTGCATCCAGTTGGGTGGGCAGGCTGAAATCCCAGCAGCGAACCAGATGCCCGGAGCGTACCAGTGGGGCATAGTGTCCAGAAACGTCCTGTTCCGGGGCAAAGGCTATGTAATAGCCAAAGATGGGCACCTGAAGACGGGTGTCGATGGGGCGCGTGGTTTGGCCTTCCCGTAGCACCAGCAGGCGGGATTGGCGGGTGAGGTGCTTGCCCAGCTCGATCTGATCCCGCGAGAGCGGGGCCGATCCTTCTTCGTCTGCGGGCAGGCGGTTGTTGTAGGGGCATACGCCGTGGGGGTAATGGGCGTCCAGCACGCAGGGGGCCGCGCCGGTCAGCTGGTAGCGTTGCAGCTTGGCGTGTTCCAGATCGGCAAACAGCCCATCGACCAGCTGTTTGAAGCGTTGCCCAACAAAATCGTTGCAGCTGGCCGGGCGTCCGACCAGCCCCAGCCCTGCCAGACCGAAACTGTGCTTCAAAAACCATGCGTCCAGATCTTGCCGTACCTGCGCCAGTGCGTCGCGCACCTGAGGCGTATTGGGGGCCAGAATCATGAATTTCCCAGCGGCATTGATGATTTGGCTGGTGGAGGGCAGGGCGCAGGCTTCGAGTACCCGCAGGGCAGCGAGTTCGGTAAACAGTGCGACCTGAAAGGAGCGGCCACGCAGCAGGCGCGCCGCGTGCCGGTTGGTTTGGGCGCCATCGGCAAAAATGAAGTCCTGAATGCCAAAAAAATCGCCCTGGATGAGCAGGAGTTTTTGGGTGTCCCAGTCTTCTCGTTCGCCCAGCCGGCGGGCTGCTGCCGCATCTGTCTGGCCCTGGTCCTCATGCCAGCGCCACAGGGCTACTGCCAGGGCCGCTGCGGCTTTGCTGTGGTCGTAGAGGGATACGTCGGGTTTGATGCCAAAGGCGGTGGCCGAGGGGATAGCTTGGGTGAAGCTCAGCCATGCGGTGTCGAAGTGATCCAGCCACAGGGGCCAATCTTGGCGGTGGGCAGATGGGATTTGCTTCAGCCCGGTGAGAAACTCATTCCAGAGTTGCCGGTATTCGGCTTGGGCGGGCGCGTCCTGGGTGGGTTCGTGCCGGGCGCGTGCCTTGGGAAAAAGTGCCTGTGGCGAAAGCTGGGCCAAGGGGTAGCAATAGTCGTACGCCTGCGGCCTTTGCGTGCCAGAAGCCAGGCGGACTTGCTCGAACAAAGGGAGCAGGCGGGCTTGGTAATGGTTGCGGCCATGGTCGGTCTTGTCTTCGCCCTGGTTGTAGCGGTCAAAGCTCGAACGCTCAAAGCCGGACGCAACGCGGTCGGCTGTGGCAATGATCCACTGAAGAAAGGTGTCAGGCCGGTGGTGCATCGCAGCAGCGTTCACCAGGGAGTCGGTAATGTCTGCGCCCTGGTGACGGCTGGCAAAGGGGCTCAGATCGCCTCGTACCAGATCAGGGGTATGCGCTTCGATTTCATCAAACATGAGCGCTGTCCAGGCCGCGTGCTTGTGGCTGTGATAACCGGCCTTGCGAAATGGGCAGTATTGAGTGATGTGGCTGTCCAGCCGGCTGCGCTCGATATCAGGCAGGGCTGCGCGTTCGGCAAATTTGCCCAGATCATGCAGCAGTGCGCCCAGGGCGACACGGCTGGAGCGGGCAAGCAGGGTGTTGAGATCAGTCATGGTCGGTTCTCGAGGCAGGCGAGGGGGCGCAATAAAAGCGGGTGCAACTATTCCATGCAAATTGATTCGGGGGCAAGGGTCAGCCCATGGGCCGCCGGTTTTTTGCCGTTTGAGCTGATTAGATAGGGGTCGGCGCGCAGTCCGAGAGCTTTTTTGAGCACACGGTTGATTCGGCTGCGAGGCTCGTCCAACTCGCCCTTTTGGAAGCCGTTGCTGGCGGTGGATTTGTCGGCTTGCTTCATGTAGGCCAGGCTCTCGCCCACGACTTGCCGATAAATGGCCAGGAAGGCCAGATCGTCCAGGTCTTCTTGAGAACGATGGGATACGCCTTCCAGGGCTTGCTGGGCATACCATGCGTAGAAGGCGAAGAGCTTGGCTTCCATGGGTACTACCGTGCCGCCACAGACGAGCTGTTTTTGGCTCACCTTGATCTGGAGTCGGGGTGTTTCCAGATAAGCCTGGGTTGCCTGGACCGCATCGCCAAAGCGGGTGTGGCTGGCAAGCACTGCTTCGGGGAGCAGTTGACGCAACCGGATAAACGGGATTTCCGCCAGCATGACCCGCGCATCAGAGGTTAGAACCGGGCGCCCATTGCTGGTGTGGAGCACACGGGAAATCTTGGGGGGGAAGAAGAACTCCTTGAGGAATTCAAAAGGCTCTGAGACCAGTACATGGGAAAGCCTGCCTTGGGGCCTGGCCGTCATGGACAGGCAGTAGCCTAGATAAAAACCCATGGTCTTGCGCCCACCGGCAATCGAGACATGCAGTTCAGTATCGGGCTGGGCGGTAAAACAGCGTACGACCTCATGAATCCGATCGGCTGCGTGGGCGTTGTCTTCGGGGGTGCGGATGTCATCCAGGGGGTGCCCGTCGTCATCAGCAATCAAATGAATATGTGTGGTTTCAAACCGCACCACTGAGAATTGGGGGTAGTCCTGGGCAAGGGCGTGAAACTGTCCCTGGGCGGGGTCCAGCAGGCTCAGCTTGACACGCTGGGCCCCTTCGCCGCTGGTGATGACATGCACTTCGTCGGGGATCCACGGGGTGTCCTGATGGGCCAGTGCATAAAGGGTTTCGGTGACAATCTGGGGAGACAGGCCGGTGACAGCGAGCAGAATCTTGCGCATGACAGACAACAGGGCTCAGGCAGTGATGGGATGAAGTGAATATTACGCCGGAGCCATGTGCGAGGATCATTTCCCAAGCTTGGGAAATCGCTGAGTGCGTGGTTAACCCGATAGGGTAAGGGCCTGTATGTGACTTTCAGAAAGTGCTGTTTTGGTTTTGGATAGATCTCCCATTTGTCTCCTCAACGCTCCAGTGCTGACTTCGGTTGGCCTGTTTCGGGCAGATGAGCTGGCGCTGGATGAGGCGCGGATGTTGGTGCTTGAGCGGGGTTTTGAGAGTGCGATCGGGCATACGCCCACTGCGCAAATTCTGTCCGGGCTGCTGGGAATTGAATGTGCCATGCGGCGCATTGAGTTCCGGCAGCAGGTGGGGCAGCTTGCACTGGTCTTCCGGCTGACCCGCCGGCTCGAAGAGGGGCAAGTGCTGGCGACCCGGGAGGAGATCGAAGCGGTGGGGTTTTCTTTCATGCTCATTGAGCGCCTGGCCTGAACTCGCTAGTGCGTTGGCCCGCGCTGCTTCCCTATCCCCCCAACCCCCCCGTCGCCCTTTCCAAATGCTCCAAAAACACCCGCGCCACCGGGGAGAGGCGTTTGCCTTTGGGGTAGAGCGTCCACCAGTTGGAAATCACCGGGAAGCTTTCCACGTCGAGGATTTCGAGTGATTCGTCGGCGGGGTGGGCGGCCATGGCGTGGCGGGACATGATGGAGAGGCCCATGCCGCCGGCGACGGCCTGTTTGATGGCTTCGTTGCTGCCTAACTCTAAGCGCACCTGGGGTTTGAAGCCGACCCGGGCGAAGTGGGCGTCGCAGCCCAGGCGGGTGCCGGAGCCCCGTTCGCGCAGGATGAAGCGTTCGCCGGCCAGTTGGGCGAGTTTGATGCCGGGCTGGCCGGCGAGGGGGTGGCCTTTGGGGGCGATCACCACCAGGGGGTTGGCCAGGAAGGCGTGTTGCTCCAGTTCCAGATCGGCGGGGGGCATGGACATGATGTAAAGGTCGTCCCGGTTTTCGCGCAGGCGCTGGACGACGCCATCCCGGTTGAGGATTTCGAGGGCGATGTCGATGTCCGGGTGGGCGCTGCAGAAGCTGCCCAGGATGCGTGGCACGAAGTATTTGGCGGTGCTCACCACGGCCACCCGCAGCCGGCCCCGGGTGAGGCCCTTGAGGGCGTCCATCTGCTGCTGGAAGGCTTCCCATTCCTGCACCATGGCCCGGGCGGTTTCGGCCAGGCGCTCGCCGGCGTCGGTCAGGTACAGGCGTTTGCCGATCTGTTCATACAGGGGCAGGCCGACGGTTTCGGAGAGTTCCTTGAGCTGGATGGACACCGCAGGCTGGGTGACGTGGCAGGCCCGGGCGGCGGCGGTGATGCTCCCCTGGTCGGCCAGGGCCAGGAAGAGTCGGAGCTGACGAAAGGTGGCGTCCATGGCTGATGTATATACTTTTGTATATCAATACGATTAAAAAGATCAACTTTTTTATATTATCAGCCGCCGCTAACATTCGCTCCATTCTTGAGTTCTAAAGCAGAAGGGAGTTGAACATGCAAAGCCTGCTGGATCCGGCGATCCTGTTTTTTGTGTTTGGGGTGGTGGCGGGCGCTGTCCGTTCCAATCTGGAGATTCCGCCCCAGATTTCGCGCTTTCTGTCGCTCTATCTGCTGATGGCGCTGGGCCTCAAGGGGGGCTTTGCGCTGGCCCATTCGGGGCTGACGGCGGAGGTGGCGACCACCCTGGCCTGCGCCGTGGCCCTGGCGCTCGTGGTGCCCATCATCGGTTACCAGATCCTCAAGCGTCTGGTGGGGGTGTTCGATGCCACCGCGATTGCGGCCACCTACGGCTCGGTGAGTGCGGTGAGTTTCATCACCGCCGTCCAGTACCTCGAAACCCATTCCATCCCCTACGGCGGCCATATGGCGGCGGCCATGGCGTTGATGGAATCCCCCGCCATCATCCTGGCGGTCTACTTTGCCAACCAGTTGCGTCAGCTCCAGGCGAGCGCCGGCGGGGTGGTGGTGATGGGTAATGGCACGGCGGCCCTGGGCGCGCCGGGCCTGGGCGGTGGCAGCAACTTCTCTTTGGGCAAGGTGCTGCATGAATCCCTCACCGATGGCGCCCAGCTGTTGTTGATTGGCGCGATGCTGATCGGGATCTGCACCGGCGATGCGGGCAAGGCGGTGATGGCGCCGTTCTCGGTGGATCTGTTCAAGGGCATGCTGGCTTTCTTCCTGCTCGACATGGGCCTGATGGCCTCCCGCAACATGCAGAAGATGAAGGGCGCTTCCCCGTGGCTGGTGGCTTACGCGATTCTCGGCCCCCTGGCCCACGCCAGCCTGGCCCTGGGCTTGTGCAGCCTGCTCGGCATCGCCCCGGGCAACACCGGCCTCTTGATGGTGCTGGCGGCCAGCGCCTCCTACATCGCCGTGCCGGCGGTGCTGCGC
>JAJTBM010000180.1 GCA_021286885.1 Rhodocyclales bacterium | reverse complement strand
CTTCCTGGTGCATGCGGGCCTGGGAAAAGCCCAGGGTGCGCAGCCATTCGGTGCGCGCCCGCTCGCAGAAGCGCAGGTAGTTGGCGTAATAGACGACGCCGCCCGCGTCGGTGTCTTCGTAATAGACACGGACAGGCAGTGTGAACACGGGCGGGGAAGTGTCGCCGGGTGTGGCGGTGGCAGTCGCGACATGCATCGTGACATTTTAACTTACCCGACGGAAGATGCTGTACTGCAGCGCAAGGGTCTGTGTTTCAGAATGTAGGCCCATGACCATGCGTTGCAAAAACATGGGAAGTGTCCGAAAAGCACGGGCATAAGGGTTCCGGGGGCGTTGTAATTGGCCCCGTCCTGTGCCTAGAATCGCGCACTTGAAACAAACTGGTGCGATTTGTGCATTGGTTTTGGCAAGCCATGCATGATTGGGCACCCGCCCCTGCATGGCAGACAGAAGGGCCGTGCCTCGACAGGTCGCCTTCGGTCCTACAGTCGATTCACGGGAGGATTGAGACATGGTTGCAACTACGAGCAAGGGCAAGCTGTTGACCGAAGCAGAGCTTTTGGCGATGCCGGAAGACGATTACATGAACCCGGCCCAGCTGGAGTTTTTCCGGGTGCGCCTCAGCACGATGCGTGATGAGCTGCTGGAAAACGCCGCCAGCACCGGCGCCAACCTGCGCGAAAACGAACTGGTCGCCGATCCGGCTGACCGGGCCACCGTTGAGGAAGAGCACGCCCTCGAACTGCGGGTGCGTGATCGGGAGCGCAAGCTGCTCAAGAAAATCGGCGAAGCGCTGCAACGCATCGACGATGGCGAATATGGCTGGTGTGAAGAAACCGGCGACCCGATTGGTATCGGTCGGCTGCTGGCCCGCCCCACCGCCACGCTCTCCATCGACGCCCAGGAACGGCGCGAGCGTACCCAGAAGCTGTACGGGGATTGATTTCCGACGCCCCCCGTACCTGCGGGAGGGCGCCGTGGCCAGGGCCAGGGGCTGGCTGTTCGGGCAGAATGCTCGGGCAGGCGCCCCTGGCCCTGCGTCTTTGTTGCGTCGGGAACCCGGCGTGTCTGGTCTGCTCCAAGCCTGTCGATTGATCGTCCTGTCCACCGAACCCCGAAACGCTGCTGTGCCTGATACCCGTCGTGTCTGATACCCGCATCCCCATCACCCTCCTGACCGGCTTCCTCGGGGCCGGCAAGACCACCCTGCTCAACCGGCTGTTGCATCAGCCGGAAATGGCCGGGTGCGTGGTGCTGGTGAACGAACTGGGCCAGGTGGGGGTGGATCACCTGCTGGTGGAGCATCTGGCCGAAGACATCGTGTTGATGGCGTCCGGCTGCCTGTGCTGCACCGTGCGGGGGGATCTGAGCCGTTGCCTGAAGGATCTCTTCATGCGCCGCCTGCGCCGGGAGCTGCCGGCCCTGCACCGGGTGGTGATCGAAACCACCGGGCTGGCTGATCCGGCCCCGGTGGTGTTCACCCTGCTGCAGGATTTCTTTGTGGCCGAGCGTTACCGACTGGACGGGGTGCTCACCGTGGTCGATGGGGTGTTCGGCCTCGCTCAGCTGGAGCGCCAGCCCGAGGTGGTGAAACAGGTGGCCATGGCCGACCGGCTGCTCATCTCCAAGGCCGATCAGGTCGATCCTGGCGCGCTGGCCGCCCTTGAAGAACGGCTCGCCCAGCTCAACCCCGGTGCGCCCCGGCGCCGCATCGTCCAGGGAGAGGCCGACGCGGCTGATCTGCTGGGCTGTGCCCCGTGGACGCCCGATGCCCGCCCCGCCCAGGTGCGCGCCTGGCTGGCCGAAGAGGCGGTGCGTAACGCGGCCCCGGCGCCTGCTGCTGCCTATCGCCCCCGCACGCCTGCTGCTGCCACTCCCACCGCGCCGGAGGGGGTGGTGCGCCACGATGCGAGCACCCACAGTTTTGTGCTGCGCCTCGAACGTCCCGTGCGCTGGGCGGATTTTTCCACCGCGCTGGATCTGCTCCAGGGGCTGGTGGGGGATCAGCTCCTGCGGGTGAAGGGGCTGGTGCAGGTGGAGGGCGAGGCCCGGCCCCGGGTCGTCCAGTGCGTCCATCACCTGCGTTACCCGGATTTCAGCCTGGATGCCTGGCCCGATGCGGATAGGGCGACCCGGCTGGTGTTCATCGTGCGGGATCTGGCGCGGGATGTGGTGGATCGGGCGTTTGCCTGCCTGTGCCCCGACACCGCGCCCCCGGTGTCGCCCAAGGGCTGCCCGTGAGGCTCGCCCGCCTGCACCGCTCCCTGCCCCTGCGCTCGGCCCTGGCCCTGCTGCTGGTGGCCGTCCAGCTGCTGCTGGGCGCCCACGTATTCACCCACGTCCAGGAAGCCCGGGCCCAAGCCCAAGCCCAAGCCTATAACTCGGTTCCGGGCGATGGTAGCCGGGAGGATGGTAAATCCCAGGCCCTCCATGAGCGCTGTGCCCTGTGTCTGGCGGCTTTGGATCTGGAAGCCGTGCTGCCGGCATCGGCGCCCCTGGCCGTGTTGCCCGCCTGGACGCCCCAGGCGCCGGTGCTCCCCGCGCTGGCGCTGCGTCCGTTTGAAGCCCCGTGCCCGCCCGGGCGGGGGCCGCCCTCCGTCGTCTGATTCCTTTCTGATGAGCGGACAGGGTTGGGAGGCCGCGCCATGCGCTGGCGCCCGGCTCCAGTCTGCAGATTTTTCCGAATAGAACTGACTTAACGGAGTTTTTTGATGAAGCACCTGCATTTGGGCGCTCTGTGCGCCGCCCTGGCCGGGGTGTGGCCGACTTTTGCCCTTGGGGCTCCTGCTGAAGCCGCCGACTCCAGTCTCAAGCAACTGCGCGAGCAGGTCCGCGAGTTGCGCGAATCCTACGAACAACGCATCCAGGCCTTGGAGAAACGCCTGGCCGAGGCTGAAGGCCGGGCCACCCAGGCCCAGGCCGTAGCCCGCCAGGCTGATGTCCGGGTCGAGGCCGTGGCCCAGTCAGTGGCTCGGGTGGAGACCCGTCCTGCTGCACCTGTGGTGGGTGCCAAGAGCGGCGAAGGTGCCTTCAATCCGGCGATTTCGCTGATTCTGGACAGCAAGTTCACCCGCTTCCAGCGCGATCCGTCCCAGTACCGAATCGACGGCTTCATCCCTTCTGGGGGCGAAGTGGGGCCTCCCAAGAAGGGTTTCTCTTTGGGTGAGTCGGAGCTGGCGATTTCGGCCAATGTGGATCACCTGTTCCGGGCCGATGCCCGTTTTGCGCTGGCTGAAGATGACGGCGCAGGTGTGGTTGAGGTGGAGGAGGCCAGCATCCAGACCCTGGCCCTGCCTGAAGGGCTCAAGCTCAAGGCGGGGCGCTTTTTGTCGGGTATCGGCTACCTGAACCAGCAGCATCCCCACGAGTGGGATTTTGCCGATGCGCCCTTGGTCTACAAGGCCTTCCTGGGCCCGCGTCTGCAAAACGATGGTGCCCAGCTGCGCTGGGTGGCACCGACGCCCTTCTTCCTGGAGTTCGGCACCGAGGTGGCGAGCGGCGAATCCTATCCGGGGGCCGAGCGTGGCAAGAACGGCGCCGGGCTGTGGACGGCCTTCGTGCATACCGGCGGCGATGTGGGTGAGTCTGGCGCGTGGCAGGCGGGCCTGTCCCACGTCCATGCCAATCCTCGGGAACGCCAGTTCGAGGATAACGGGCTGACTAACGCCTTCTCCGGGCGCAGCCAGCTGTGGGTGGCGGATTTTGTGTATAAATGGGCACCCCAGGGTAACAGCCGCGACACTTCTTTCAAGCTCCAGGGTGAGTATTTCCAGCGCCGGGAAAAAGGTGATCTGACCCATGATCTGGAAGGTGCCGCCCTCACCAGCGCTTCCCGCTTCCGCCAGTCGGGCGGTTATCTGCAAGCGGTGTACCAGTTCATGCCCCGCTGGCGGGTGGGGGTGCGGGGTGACTGGCTGAATGCCGGTACGGTGGATCTGGGCAGCCTGAGCAGCGCTGAGCTGCCGATTTTGGGGGCCTACTCGCCCCGGCGCCAGAGCGCGATGCTGGATTGGTCCCCGTCCGAGTTCTCCCGGGTGCGCCTGCAACTGTCCCGCGACAAGTCCCGGGCAGACGAGGCCGATAACCAGGTCTGGCTGCAATACATCATGAGCCTGGGTGCCCACGGCGCCCACAAGTTCTGAGGAGTCCGCAAATGTTCAAGAACTCCATGCGCTCCATGCGCTCCATGCGTTTGCTGCAATCCCTGGGCGCTTTGGTGGCCCTGCTGCTGGGGGGCTGGAGCCTGCCCGCCCTGGCGGCCCTCCATGTGTTTGCCTCGGTGCCCGAGTGGGGCGCCCTGGCCCGGGAAGTGGGGGGCGAGCGGGTGAATGTGTTCGTGGCCACCACAGCCATGCAAGACCCCCACCGGATCGAGGCCAAGCCCTCCCTGATTGCCCGGGCCCGGGGGAGCCAGCTGGTGCTGGCTACCGGGGCCGACCTGGAAATCGGTTGGCTGCCCCTGGTGCTGCGGGAGTCCGGCAACGGCGCCATTCAACCGGGCCAGCCCGGCTATCTGGAAGCCACCAGCGTGCTGCGCCTGTTGGAAGTCCCCACCCGGCTCGACCGGGCCGATGGGGATGTGCACCCGGGGGGCAATCCCCACGTCCAGCTGGACCCACGCAACATCCTCAAGGTGGCTGATGCGCTGGGCGAGCGCCTGATCCGCCTCGACCCGGCGGGGGAGGCCGTCTACAAGGCGCGTCTGGCTGATTTTACGGCTCGCTGGAAGGCGGCCATGCAGCGTTGGGAAAAGGAAGCCGCGCCCCTGCGGGGAGTGGGCGTGTGGGTGCAGCACCGCTCCTTCATCTATCTGGATGAGTGGCTGGGGATCCGCGAGCTGGGGGCCCTGGAGCCCAAGCCCGGGGTGGAGCCGGGCAGCGCCCATCTGGCGGGTTTGCTGGAGCGTCAGAAGGCCAGCCCGGGGCGCATGATCCTGCGCCCGGCCTATGCCAGCCCCAAGTCTTCCGACTGGATGGGCGAGAAGGCCGGCATCCCGGTGGTGGTGCTGCCCTTCACTGTTGGCGGCAGCCCCGAGGCCAAGGATCTGTTCGGCCTGTTTGACGACAGTCTGCGCCGTCTGCTGGCGGCCCTCAAGTAAGGGGTGGCCCGTGGCAAGCGATGACGGATTTCTGATCCGCTGCAGCGCGCTGCGGGCCGGCTACACCACTGCGGTGGCCGGCCCCCTGAGTTGCACCGTGCGTCCGGGGGACATCCTCGGTCTGGCGGGCCCCAACGGAGCCGGCAAATCCACCCTGCTCAAGGCCCTGTGGGGCGGCGCCCGGGTGTTTGCAGGTTCGGTCGAGAAGCGCCCCGGCCTGCACATCAGCCATCAGGCCCAGGGCTTCGACCGTTTTCGGGGCGTGCCCCTGAGTGGGCGGGAACTGCTGGTCCTCACCGGTGCGAGCCCCGAAGGTTTGCCGCCCTGGCTGGCCGACAAGCTGCATCTGCGCCTGGATCGGCTCTCGGGCGGGCAGCTCCAGTTTCTGCGCCTGTGGGCCTGCCTGGCGGCGCCTGCCGAACTGGTGCTGCTGGACGAGCCCAGCAACAACCTGGACAAGGCGGGGGTGGCCTATCTGGCCGACTGGCTCGCTCGCCCCCGTCGCCAGCAGGGCATCATTCTCGTCACCCATGATGCAGCCCTGATGCAGGCGGTGTGCACCCGTACTCTGGAACTGGAAGCCCATGAGCCCGAATCTTGATCTGTTGTGGGATCCTTTGTTTCGGGTACCGTTTTTCACAGGCCTGATCCTGGCTGCCCTGTTGCCGGTGCTGGGCATGTACCTGCGCTTGCGGGATGAATGGCTGGCTTCCCTGGCCTTTGCCCAGATGGCTTCGGCGGGCACCCTGCTGGCCATGGTGCTGGAATGGCCCTTGCTTGGCGGTGGGCTGGTGGCAGCGGTGGTGGCGGCCCTGCTCAAGGGCGTGCTCGCCCGGGCGGGGAGTACGGCCTATGCGCTGATGATGTTGCTCGGCTGGTCGGCAGGCATTCTGCTGGTGGCCAATCACCCCATGGCCGAGCAGGCAGGGCATGCTTTGTTCGACGGACAGCTGTATTTCACCGACCTGGAGCATCTGCTGGCAGCCGCAGGCGCCGCGCTGCTGATCTTGCCGAGTTTGGCGGTTTTGTCCCGTTCGCTGTTGTTGTCACGTTTTTTTCCTGAGTTTTACCGGGCACGCGGGCAGAATGAGCGACCGCGCTTGATACTGTTTGATGTGCTGGCCGCATTGGCGGTGGCGCTGGCAACGGTCAGCCTGGGGGTGATGGCGGCGTTTACCCTGGTATTCATCCCCCCTCTGGTGGCAGCCCGGTGTGCATCCAGCTGGCGTCAGGGGCTGTGGGTGGCGATACTGGCGGGCATCTTGGGCCATAC
>JAJTBM010000179.1 GCA_021286885.1 Rhodocyclales bacterium | reverse complement strand
CACCACGGCCTGCGCCTACGATGCGGCCCTCGAAATGGCCACCCATGGCGTGCGTCACATCCTGGTGGTGGATTCTGAAGGCCGGCTCCGGGGCGTGATCTCCGAGCGGGACTTGTTTGCGCTGCAGCGCATCGGCCTGCGCCAGATCCGCTCCGGCATCGAAAGCGCCAACGACGTGGACGCCCTCGCCCGGGCCAGCCGCGACATCCGTCAACTGGCCCTCAACCTGCTGGCCCAGGGCATCGGCGCCGAGCAACTGACCCAGTTCATCTCGGCCCTGAACGACGGCCTCACCCGTCGCATCCTCGACCTGAACCGGGAACGCCTGGGGCTGCAGGATCTGGAGTTTTCCTGGCTGGCCTTCGGCTCCGAAGGGCGCCACGAACAAACCCTGTCCACCGACCAAGATAACGGGATTGTGTTCGAAGCCCCTGCCGGCGCCGACCGGGAAGCCCTCAAGCAGCGCCTGCTCGACTTCGCCAAGGCCGTCAACGACGATCTGGCCGCCTGCGGCTTCCCCCTGTGCGAAGGCAACATCATGGCCAGCAACCCGGCCCTGTGCCTGACCATCGACGAATGGCGCGAAAAATTCGGCAACTGGATCCGCGAACCCCATCCTGAAGCCCTGCTCAACGCCACCATCTTCTTCGATTTCCGGGTGCTCTACGGCGACGAGCAGCTGCCCCAGCAACTGCGCCACTGGCTGCTGACCCTCACCGGCGGCAACCCAGCCTTCCTCAAGGCCCTGGCCACCAATGCCCTCGATGTGAGCCCGCCCCTGGGCAAGATCCGCGATTTCGTGGTGGAAGGTGATGGCACCATCGACCTCAAGAAATTCGGCGCCCGCCTGTTTGTGGATGCGGCCCGCGTTCTGGCCCTGCGGGCCGGGGTGGAGCACACCAGCACCGTCCAGCGTCTGCGCCAGGCCGGCGCCCGGGTCGGAATGCCCGCCGAAGAACTCTCGGCCATGGCCGATGGTTTCCACTTCATCCAACTGCTGCGTCTGCGTCATCAACATCTGGACACCGACCACGGCGCCCCGGGCGACAACCGGGTAAAGCCCGAAGACCTGAACGAGCTTGACCGGCGCATCCTCAAGGAAGCCTTCCGTCAGGCCCGCAAACTCCAACTCCGCCTCAAACTGGATTACCAGATCTGACATGAACTGGCTCGCCCGACTGCTGGCCCACCAGGGCCCCAAACTCAACGCCGCCCAGCAGGATAAGATCGCGGCCATTTCCGCCCTGCCAGCCCCCGATCTGGGGCTGGCCCACTACGAAACCCGCTATGTGGCGGTCAACGTGGAGGCCAGTGCCACCGAAGGCGGCAACCCCCAGTTGCTGGGCTTCGGGGCGGTGGCCATCAACCGGGGCCTGATCACCCCGGATGATGTGTTCCAGACGAGCACCGGCGCCGAACCGGCGAATGCCCTGATCAGCCTGCTCAAGTTCATTGCCCACGCCCCCGTGGTGGTGTTCAACGCGCCCTTCAACCAAGGGCTGCTGGAGCGGGCCTTTGAGCAGGAGCTGGGCAACCGGCTGGAACTGGAATGGCTGGATCTGATGGTGCTGATGCCCACCCTGTGTCCCGAGCGCATCGAGGGCCAGGCCCGGATGGATGCCTGGCTCGGTGCCTTCGGGATCGAACGCCTCGACATCCGCAACCCGCTGCTGGAAGCCCTCGCGGTGGCCCAGCTGCATCAGGTGGCGATTGCCCGGGCCAATGGCCAGGGCATGCCCACCCCCCGGGATCTGCTCGAAACCCAAAACAGCCGCAAATGGCTGCGGGGCAGCTGAAAGCCCGCTACGCATCCCTGTTTTCGGTTTGCTTCAGATTCCCTAACCGAGAGCCTTGCGCCCGGCCCATCGCCGGGCGTTTTTTCGTTCAGCCCAGCAGCGCCCCGATGGCCTGGGCCGCCTGCTGGGCGCCATTTTCGCTATTGAGCTGGGGATAGGCCCGCACCAAACCGGCACGCACCCGCTCATCTCCCAGCAGGCCCCCCAGGGCCCGAGTGAGCACAGACGCATCCGGCGCTGTGGTAAACAGCCCATGCCCCCAACCCGCCCTTTCGGCCAAACGGACGTTATCGTACTGATCCCAATCGCCAGGCATCATCAAAGAAGGCACCGCATACCGGGCCGCCCAGCCCAGGGCCCCAATCCCGCCCGAATGGATCAAGGCAGCCGCCCCCGGTAGCAGCTGGGAATAGGGCATGTAGGGAATCACCAGCACCGCTGGATCGTCCCCCGCCAGGGCCTGGAGTTCTGCCAAAAAACGCGGCGAGGCCAGTAGCACGCAGCGCCGCCCCAATTGCCGGCAGGCCGCCATGGCCGCCTGATAAAACGCCCCCGGGCGCAGTCGGGCCGAGCCCCCCGGCGCCACCACCACCGGCGGCGCCCCGGCTGCCATGAAATGGGCGTGGCGCTCCAGGGTGTGGGGATTGCTTAAATAATGGGGCTCGAACCAGGCGTACCCCGTCAGCTGGGTGGGCGCGGGCCAATCCGGTTGCGTTTGGATCAGGGCCGGCGACACCATCAGCAGATTGAGCTGATCCGAATACAGCCCCTCAAACCGGGGGTTGCGCCCATCCCAGATGCCCAGCCGCTTCTGAAAACGGATCTGGGGCTGCATCAATGCCCGGGACACCCAGCGGGCATAAAACAGAAACTGGCGCCCCAGCCAGGGCCAGGCCGGCAGCGCCCGCTGCATGCCATGCACCCCGGGCCACAGGGGCGGATCGTGGCGGGAAGGCAGTGCCAGGGGAGATACGGCGCAATACACCCAGGGCTTGCCCAGATAGCGGCTCACCAAGCGGCCCGCATAGCCGCCCTGGTTGCCCACGATGAGTTCTGCATCCCCAGCGGCCTCCAGCACCCGCTCAAAGCTTTGCTCCAGGCTGCGGGGCGAAAGGAAAGCGGCCAGCTCATCCCGCACCGAGCGAAAGCCCCCCGGGCGGGGCTGCACCGCATCGGTGGCCACAAACGGAATGCCGGCCGTGGCCAGGGTGGGCCCGTGGTGATGCTCGGCAGCCACCGTCACCGGGTGCCCCCGGGCCACCAGGGCCTGGGCCACGGCCAGCATGGGGAACATGTCCCCAAACCCGCCCCGCCCTACCATCAGTATCCGGCCCGCCACCCTATGCCTCGCTCCCTTGTGAATGCCGCCAATGCGCAGGCGCTGCGGCGCGCATCTTACCCGAGAAGCCCGGCCCCATAAAAAAGGGCGACCCCCAAGGGCCGCCCAAAGTGTCTGGTGACGGGGTGAGGCGCCCAGCGGCGCCCCCCACCTCACTCAGTCCGCACCAACCACGTCAATCCACATCGAACTCAGTTTTATCACCCCTCAGCAACGCATCCAGCAACTGCTGGGTACGCTGGCGGGTCTGCTGGCGCATGGCCTTGCGGGTGGTTTCGTGGGCCCCCGCCCGGCGCCCCAGGGAGGGCACCAGCAGCGGGTTGCGGGGCTTGCTGCGGGGCAGCACCAGCACCTGGGCGCGGGCGTCTTCCGACGGACGGGTGGGCATGCTCTTGCGGGATTTTTTGCTCATGGCTTACCCCTTCACGCACAGAACCTGTTTGAGGGTATGGACGACCTCCACCAGATCACGCTGGTTGTTCATCACCTCATCAATGTCCTTGTAGGCCCCGGGGATCTCATCCACCACGCCCCCATCCTTGCGGCACTCCACCCCCAGGGTCTGGGCTTCCAGATCGAAGCGGCTGAAGCGACGCTTGGCGGCGGAACGGCTCATGCGCCGCCCCGCCCCGTGGGAGCAGGAGCAGAAGGACTGGGCATTGCCCAGCCCCCGCACGATGAAGGAGCAGGCCCCCATGCTGCCGGGAATCACCCCCAACTGCCCTTCCTGGGCCGAGATTGCCCCCTTGCGGGTGATGTACAAAGACGCCCCGAAGTGGTTTTCCCGAGCCACGTAGTTGTGGTGGCAATTGATGGCCTCATCCTCCAGCTGGAAGGGCGGCAGGCCTGGGCGCATGGCCTCCACCACCGCCGCCAGCATCCGGTTGCGGTTAAGCATGGCGTAGTCCTGGGCCCACTCCAGAGCTTCCACATAGTCGTCAAACAGGGTGGAGCCCTCGCTGAAGTAGGCCAGATCCCGGTCCGGCAGATTCACCTGGTGGCGCCGCATGTCCTTTTGCGCCGCCGCGATGAAATACCGGCCCATCACGTTGCCAATGCCCCGGGAGCCCGAGTGCAGCATGATCCACACCCGATCCGCCTCATCCAGGCACAGCTCGATGAAGTGGTTGCCGCCCCCCAGAGTGCCAATCTGGCACAGCCAGGTTTCGGTAAAACGGCGCTGCATCTTCATCAGCCCCGGATGCTTGCCCACCACCACATCCAGCCGGTCGGAAAGCACCCGGCCCTGGCGCTGGAGCGCGCTGCCCCGCATCCGGCTCGCCTCATGCTGGTTGAAGCCCACCGGCACGGCGGCCTCGATGGCCATGCGCAAGGGGCGCAGGTTGTCGGGCAATTGGTCGGCCCTGAGGGAGGTGCGGACAGCGTTCATGCCGCAGCCGATATCCACCCCCACCGCAGCGGGAATGATGGCGCCCCGGGTGGGAATCACGCTCCCCACGGTGGCGCCGATGCCGGCGTGCACATCGGGCATGGCCGCCACATGGCCATGCACGATGGGCAAGGAAGCCACATTCAGCAGCTGCTGGAGTGCTTCCGCGTCGATGTCCCGGGTCCAGACCTTGACCGGCACGCGGGACTTGTTGAGTTGCAATTCAATGCCCATGGATCTTTCCTGAATTCATGGTACGGCGGCACACGCCGCCAGAAGCGAATCCGGGCAGACATCAAGGGCCAGGCGCGGCGCAGGCCATATCGCCCGCGTAAAAACGCACCCCAAAAAACAAAAACCCCCGACCGGTGGCCAGGGGTTGTGCTTCCCGGCCCGGATTCGCAAACATTGCGCGTCCGGGCAAAGACATGCCTGCGGATCAGCGCGTGGAAACCTCGAATGTTGCAGACATGACTTTTTCTCCTATAGAAACGGGTTGCAGGGATGAGCGACTGAGCCAAGGGCTAAGAGCTAAAAAGCTAAAGACTAGAGCCCCGAGCACAGTGACAGCGTCATGAATTTTTAGCGCAAGACGCCCCTTGCGTCAAGAATAAATTCAAAGACAAGCAAGGGGTTTTGTTAAAACTTGAAACCATAGCGCCTACATCTCAAGTCTCTCCGGCATTTCAAGCACAGCATGCTACCTTCGCGGCCTGCACAAACAACCCGATTGTCATGATCCGCAAAATCCGCATCGCCATCCTGCTGTTCATTCTTGCTACAGTGGCCATCGCTAGCTGGAAAGCTGACAAAGCCGCCACCGACTGGAACGACAGTCTGCATGTCACCCTTTACCCCATTCCGGCGGACGGCAGCGAGACCAGTCGCCACTACGTGGAAAGGCTGCAGAAAGAGGATTTTCAGGATTTCCCCATATGGCTTGAGGAAGAGATCCGGCGCTACAACAACCCCCTGCTCCGCCCAGTCAGCATACAACTGGCCCCGCCCCTGGAGGCACAGCCCCCCGAATTCCCTAGCGACGGAAATATGCTGGCCACCCTCTGGTGGAGCCTGCACCTGCGCTACTGGGCTTGGCGTCATGACGCAGCTCCCGGCCCCCGGCCTGACGTTCGCCTGTTCCTGCTCTACCACGACCCCCAGCAGACCAGCGTTCTGGAACACTCCGTTGGGCTGGACAAGGGCAAGCTGGGACTGGTCAAACTCTTTGCCAGCCGGGCAGACAGTGCGCGCAACCTGGTCATCCTGGCCCACGAGTTCCTGCACACCCTGGGCGCCTCCGACAAATACGCGCCGGACGGCCTGCACCCGCGCTTTCCCGATGGCTATGCAGAACCGGCCCTGGAACCGCGCTACCCCCAACGCTTTGCCGAAATCATGGGCGGCCGCCTGCCGCTCAATGACGCCAGCTCCCGCATTCCTGAGAGCCTGAATGAAACCCTGATCGGCGACCTCACCGCCCAGGAAATCGGGCTCATAGGGCTCAACAAACACCCTAAGCGCTAAGTCACCCAGCAGCCTTTCAGCACCTCTGCAAAGCGCTCAGCCAACACCGAAGGCCGGGCCGGCAGCACCAAGGCGGCCTCGGCCCAGGCGTCTTCATCCACCAGCGGGCGCAGCACCACCCCAGCGGGCACCAAGGCGCCCATGCCAGCCGGAATCACCGCCGCGCCAAACCCGGCCCCGACCAGGCTCAGCATGGACGTTTTACGCGAGATCACCGCTGCCAGGCGGGGCACGAAGCCCCGGGCCAGGCACAAATCCGCCACCCGTCGGGCCAGCCCGCCCCGCTCCCGGTGCACCGCACTCACTAAAGGCTGCTCGGCCAGATCAGCCACCCGCAGCGCG
>JAJTBM010000178.1 GCA_021286885.1 Rhodocyclales bacterium | reverse complement strand
TTTGCGCTTGATGGTGCGGCGAGGGGAGGGGGCGGTACAGGGCACGGGCAGTCTCCGGCAGGTGATGGAGTACCCAGCGTAAGGGATGCGTGGCCCCATTCATGGAGCCACGCCATTGGGTGTTTATGGAGCCACGGTGCGTGTAACCGGGGGGATCACCGGCTGCACAGACGGCCCGGCTTGAAGATGCCGCAGGATGCCCGGCCCCGGGCGCCCTCGGGGGCGGGCTGGCGCCACCAGGCGGTGGTGGGTTCGGGGGCGAGCACATCCAGCCGGGTGCCGATGATCGGGGTAAGAAGCGTAATTCCCTGAGCCGGGGCAAGCTGGCTGAGCTGTTCGAGCGGGTCGCTCCAGCGGTGGAAGGCCAGATCAAAGGTGCTGTTGTGGATGGGCAGCAGCCTGCGCCCGCCCAGGTCCAGGTGGGCTTGCAGGGTCTGGTGCGGAAGCATGTGCACGGCGGCCCAGCGTTCATCGTAGGCGCCGGCTTCCATCAGGGTCAGGTCGAAGGGGCCGTGGCGTTCGCCGATGGCCCGGAAGCCGTCAAAGTAACCCGTGTCGCCGCTGAAAAAGAGCTTGGCCCGGGGGCTCTGGATGACCCAGGAGCACCACAGGCGCCGGTTGGCATCCCCCAGCCCGCGTCCGGAAAAATGCTGGGCGGGGGTGGCCACCAGGGTGAGGCCGCTGATTTGGATAGATTCCCACCAGCCCAGTTGATGGATGCGTTCCCGGGTCACGCCCCAGTCGGCCAACAAATCGCCCACCCCGCTGGGGGCCACAAAATGGCGGGCGCTACGGGCCAGGGCCTTGATGGTGGATTTGTCCAGGTGATCGTAATGATCGTGGGACAGGATTACCGCCTCCAGGGGCGGGAGTTCTGCCAGCGCGATGGGCGGGGCGTGGAAGCGGCGCGGCCCCAGGTGGCGAAAGGGCGAGGCCCGCTCGCCGAACACCGGATCGGTCAACCAGAAGCGGCCTTCCAGCTTGAGCAGCACGGTGGAGTGGCCCAGGCGCCACAGGCTGTAGTCGGGGGCGGCATCCAGCGCGGCGCGGGTGAGGGGCGCCACTGGGATGGGCTGATCCGGGCGAGTGTCGGCAGGTTTATGGAATAGGAAATCCCAGGTGAGGCGCAGGGCGGCTTTGAGGCTCTTGGGGCCGCTGGGCGCGGCTTTGGGGCGGGGCTGGGGGGTGTTCATGTGCGTGAGTGCTCACTCATCAGATGGGTGAAAAAATGAGCCGGAGGCTCATGCGTCGGTTAAAGTCCGCCACATCACGGCAAAGCCGCTGGCCTTGTAGGCCGCTGCCCGGGCGGGGTCGGTGCTGGAAAAGCTCATGGCCACCTGGGCCACGCTGGCCATCAGGGCGCGGCGGAATTCGTCGGACTGGTTCGCATCCAGCCCGCTCAGGCAACAGGCGCTGGTCAGGCCCTCCAGGGCCGGAAAAAGCTTGACGGCGGCGGCGTGGGTTTCGGGCAGGATCTTGCCCGAAACCGCCAGCTGGCTCATGGCCCGGCAGGCAGTGGGGTTGGCGATGCCCCAGTCGATGTAGTTGTTCCAGACCGCTTCGGCCCGGGCCTTGAGGGATGCTGCGGGGTCAAACCCTTCTTGCAGGGCGGTGCACAGCTGGCCCTTGAGGTGCAGGTAGAGGGCATTCACCAGCACATCCTTGGTGGCGAAGTAGCGGAACAGGGTGCCTTCGGCCACACCGGCCCGGCGCGCAATCTGGGCGGTGGGGGCGGCCAGGCCGTGGCCGGCCACGATCTCGGTGGCGGCTTCGAGCAGGGCTTGGTGCTTGTCTTCGCTGCGGGGACGGGCCATGGTGTGTGGAGTCTGGGGCGGGGTCTGAATTAAATGAGTGCGCGCTCAATCATAGCGATCCGGGTCGGCTCTGTAAAGCGGGCAGCGGGCACCTCCGGGTGCGCACCGGCACACTCTGGTAGCCACAGAAATGGAAGCGTTTCATGTTGTTTGATGCCTTGCTGGATGAAATCAATGGGCGCCTGGCCGAACCCGGCGATGTGCCGCGCCAGGAGCGCCTGTATCGGCTACTCAAAGACGCGGTGCTGGCCGGGCGCCTGGGGCCGGGGGCGCGTCTGCCGGCCACCCGGACAGTGGCGGCCCGGTGCCAGATGGCGCGCAACTGTGTGGCCTATGCGTTTGAGGCGCTGGTGGCAGAGGGTTTTCTGGTGGCCGATCGGCAGGGCACGCGGGTGGCGGAGCTGCCCCGGGCGGCCGCCTTGGCCGGGGGCGAGGGGCTGCCGGGCTTGTCCCGGCGGGGTGCAGGGTTGCGGGGGCGCAGCGTGCAGCATACGGTGCTGCCCTTTGCTCCGGGGGTGCCGGATCTCAACCTGTTCCCGTGGCAGGCTTGGTCCCGCTGCCTGCAACGGGCCTGGGGCGAGGTGCGGGCGCGGGAACTCAACTATGCCCCGCCGGGGGGCGAGCCGGCCCTGCGGGCGGCGGTGGCGCACTTTCTGGCGGGCTGGCGCGGGGTGCGCTGCACCCCCGATGAAGGCTTCATTCTGGCTGGGGCCCAGCAGGCCCTGGAAGCCTGCGCCCGGCTGCTGGCCGACCCGGGCGACCGGGTGTGGGTGGAGGAGCCCGGCTATCCGGTGGCCCGCGCCACCCTGCAGGGGGCCGGGCTGGTGCTGGAGGGGGTGCCGGTGGATGGGGACGGAATCTGCATCCAGCCCGCCGACTGGCACACCCGGCCCCCCCGGCTGGTGTGCGTGACGCCAGCCCACCAGTTTCCGCTGGGCAGTGTGCTGAGCCTGGAGCGGCGGCTGGCGCTCATGGCCGGGGCCCGGGCGGCGGGGGCGTGGGTGATCGAAGATGACTACGACTGCGATTTTTACCACGGCGCAGGTCGCCCGCTGCCGGCCCTGCAGGGGCTGGTGGCCGATGGGCCGGTGATTTATCTGGGTACCTTCAGCAAGCTCATGTACCCGGGCCTGCGTCTGGCCTATCTGGTGCTGCCCCGCAGCCTGGCGCCCGATTTTGGCGAGGCGCTGGCCGGCTGGCAGCGGGCCGGGCAGGCGGTGGAACAGCGGGCTCTGGCCCAGTTCATGGAAAGCGGCGCGCTGCTGCGCCACCACCGCCAGATGGCACCCGTGTATCGGGCACGCCAGGAGGCTTTGCGGGCGGCCTTGGCGGCGCACTTTCCGGGTTGGTCGGTGCGGGGTGGCGTGGCCGGCCTGCATCTGGTGCTGGAGGGGGCTGCGAGCTTGGATGACCGGGCGTGGGCCCAGGCGATTGCAACCCGGAGCGTGGTAGCCCGTCCTTTGAGTGTTTATGGCATGGAGCCCCTGGTCAGCCCTCGGGGCTTGGTGTTGGGCTATGGGGTCGCTGATGCACGGCAGATCCCCGCACTGGTAGCCCGCTTGGCTGAAGCCCGTTTCTGACCGCTTCGGGGCATGGCGGCCCTTGGGGCGCTGATTTTTCCGCGTTGGCGACTCAAGATTTATGCACGGGCGCCGAAGATGGGATTGAACACGCGCCAAGGCCTTGAATTGCCTTGGTGAAAAAAGTGAACAAATCCTGCTGAACCGGCAAAACACGGCTGATTCTGCATTTCGATACCCTGCGATCACACAGCGAACCTATCGTGCAGCCCCGCCGACTTCTCACCCAGACCTGCTCCACCCGCGAGGCCGCCCGCAGGCTCGGGGTGAGCGTGCGCACGGTGCAGTTATGGGTCGAAGAGGGACGCCTCGATGCCTGGAAAACACCCGGTGGGCATCGCCGGATCTGGGTGAGCTCGCTGGAAGCGCTGGAGCAGCCCCGTCGCCCTGACCCCGAAGCCTTGCGGGTACTGCTGCTGCGTGAAGGCGAAACCGGGACTCAGCTTGATCAGGTGCTGCGCGGCATTCTGCCAGCGGGCACTGTGAGTCGGGCGAGCAGTGGTTTTGATGCCTTGATCCGGATGGGGGCCGAGCAGCCGGATGTGTTGGTGACCGATCTTGGGCTCAGTGGGCTGGACTTTTTCAGCATGCTCCAGGCCTTGAGTGCCCATCCGCGCACCTGCTCCACGTTGATCATCGTGTTAGTGGCTTCTGATGCGGATGCCAGGGGGGTGCGTGGGCGGCTTTCTGAAGATGTATTGCTATTGCGTGAGCCGGTGGATGGGGCAGAACTGGCCACTTTGTTGAGGGCTTTTCAGCGTCGCTGGATCTCAGCTGCAGGACATGCTCCGCTCCTGAGGGAGGAGGATAAATGAGTAATCCATGGAATACAGGCGCACCGCCGGTGGTGTCTGTAGCCCGTTCAGCCAATGTTGCAGCCTGGAGTGTGATTGCCCTGGCAGTGGCCCTGAGTCCCTTGCTGGCAGGCGCTTGGCAATGGTTGTCTGGTGGGGCGGCATTATTGCTGGCTGGGGCGATCATTGGTCTCGCCTTCTGGCAAGCCCAGGCGGCGGTACCAGCGTCATTACAGGGGGACGAGATGCTTGCTCAAGGGCGCAGCTCCGAACCCGTGAATGATGGTGTGGCGCCCTTGTGCGAGAAGGTGCTGCCCGTCTGGAGCGGGCAGGTGGAGGTGGCTCGCCAGCAGACCGAAGAAGCCATTATGGCGCTCTCCAGCCGCTTTTCCGGCATATCGGTGCAGGTGGATGCTGCCGTGAAGGCTTCGCGTAACACCGGTGGCGATGATCTGGTGGGCCTTCTGGGCGCCACCGAAACGGAACTCGCCCAGATCATGGCATCCCTGCGGGATACCCTGGCCCACAAGGAAGTACTGCTCCAGCAGGTGGAAACCCTCAATACCCTGACCGGCAGCCTGCAGGACATGGCCCATGAGGTGGGTGAGGTGGCCAAGCAGACCAATCTGCTGGCGCTCAATGCCGCCATCGAGGCGGCCCGGGCGGGCGAGGCCGGGCGCGGGTTCGCGGTAGTGGCCGATGAGGTGCGCAAGCTGTCCTCATCTTCCGGTAATACCGGTGAAAAAATTGGCACCACGGTGGTCGAGGTGACTCGGGCCATTTCCAGTGCACTGGAGCTTTCCCGACGCTACGCCCGGGAAGACGAGGCGCTGATGGAAGCTTCCGGGCAGCGCATTGGCCAAGTGGTGGAGCGTCTGCGGGTGGCCGCTGGGGGGCTGGTGGAGAGTTCCCATGGCTTGACCGAGCAGGGCCAGCGGGTGGCCGAAGAGGTGGCCGAGGCTTTGGTGGCCCTCCAGTTTCAGGACCGTGTGAGCCAGGTACTGGTGTCGGTCGAAAAGGACATGCAGCGCCTGGAAAACCGGGTGCGGGATGCCCAGGCTCAGGTGAGTGCAGGCGGTCAGCCAGAGCCCATCAATGTAGAGGCCTGGATGGCCGAGATGCGTCGCTCTTTTACAACCCCCGAACAACATTCCCTCCATCGGGGCGAACGCCCCGGAACAGCCCAGGAAGATGCGGGCATTACTTTCTTCTAAGGACTCGACATGGCTAAAACCATCCTCATCGTGGATGACTCGGCCTCGCTGCGGCAGGTCGTCTCAATCGCCCTCAAGGGGGCCGGTTATGACGTCATCGAAGGTTGCGATGGCGTGGATGCGTTGCGCAAGCTGGATGGTCGCAAGATCCATCTGATCATCAGCGACGTGAACATGCCCAACATGGACGGCATCACCTTTCTGAAGGCGGTCAAGCAGATGGCCGGCTACAAGTTCACCCCGGTCATCATGCTGACCACCGAGGCGGGGGAGGACAAGAAGCGTGAAGGGCAGGCCGCCGGGGCCAAGGCCTGGGTGGTGAAACCCTTCCAGCCGGCCCAGATGCTTACGGCGGTTTCCAAACTGATCCTGCCCTGATGCCAGCGCAGGGCATGGGGTTGTTTCTTGTTTCTTCCTTTCTCCAATTTTCTCCAATGTCCCACGGAGGGTGAAACCATGGGCAGTGCAGCAGATCCTTCAGGCCATACCCGGCTGAACATCTCAGGCGAAATGACGATTTATACCGCCCGCGAGTGGCGCGACCGCCTGATGGGGGTGGTGGAGCGGGGTAATGACATCGAACTGGACCTGGGCGAAGTCAGCGAAATCGACGGCTCGGGCCTCCAGTTGCTGGTGGCTTTGCAGATGGAGCTGAATGGCGCCGGCCACAGCCTGCACATGACCGGCGTGAGCAACAAAGTCATTGAAGCCCTTCAGTTTTGCCGGCTGACCGAATTCTTCAAGGATGCCCTGCCGGGCTGACAGGCCCGGCAGCCGACGGAACAGAAGGGAGCATCATGTCTGCAAATATTGACGACGCCCTCCAGACGTACATTGTCGAGAGCATGGAGCTGCTCCAGCAGATGGAAGAAGCGCTGCTGGAAACCGAGCACCGGCCCGACGACCCGGAGCTGATCAATGCAATCTTCCGGGCAGCCCATACCCTCAAGGGTTCTGCTGGGCTGTTTTCTCTTGATCATATTGTTGAATTCACCCATGTGGCCGAAAGCGTGCTGGATCAGGTGCGGGATCACCGGATCATCCTG
>JAJTBM010000177.1 GCA_021286885.1 Rhodocyclales bacterium | reverse complement strand
CACCGCGATTGTCCTGGTTCTCGGATTTCTGGCGGCCCTGTTTGGGTTGCCGGCTGCCGGGTGGCTGGGCTTCGCGGCGCTGGTGTGCGGCCTTGGCGCCCATGAATGGGCGGTGATGCTGCGTTTCAAAAAATCTGCCTGCTGGATTTACAGCCTGCTGCTGGCGGCCCTGTGCGGGGCGTTTGGCGTGCAGGCCGGGCTGCACAACGACGCCACTGTGGCGCCCTTCAATCTGGCGCCCGTGTATGGGGTGAGTGTGCTGTTCTGGGCGGCCTGCGTGCCCCTTTGGCTGCGCGCCCGCTGGACGGTGCCCAATCCCGCCACGGCGGCCCTGGTGGGCCTTATTCTGCTTCTACCCCCTTGCCTTGCCATTGCCCATCTGCGTCTGCTCAGCCCCTGGTTGTTGCTGGGGGTGATGGCGGCGGTCTGGATGGCAGACATCGCCGCCTATTTCACGGGTCGGGCCTTCGGCAAGCGCAAGCTTGCGCCCAACATCAGCCCGGGAAAAAGCTGGGAAGGGGCCTACGGTGCTTGCGTGGGCGTCAGCCTGTATGGTCTGGTGTGCCTGGGCCTGGTGGGCCACGGCCAAGCCAGCCTGCTTCATTACCTGCTGGCGGTGCCGGTGCTGCTGGCCTTTACCGGCCTTAGCATCATTGGCGATCTGTTTGAATCCATGATCAAGCGCCAGGTGGGCGTCAAGGACAGCGGCAAGCTGCTACCCGGTCACGGGGGCATTCTCGACCGCATCGACAGCCTCACCTCCACGCTGCCCCTGGTGGCCCTCGCTGTTCTCTGGTTTGCTATCTGAACTGAAATGAGTCAAGCCCGCCAACTGATTACCGTGCTGGGAGCCACGGGCTCCATCGGGGTGAATACCCTGGATGTGATCGAACGCCACCCGGAACGCTACGGCGTGTTTGCCCTCACCGGCCACCGTCAGATCGACCGCCTGTTCGACCAGTGCGTACGCCATCGCCCCGCCTATGCGGTGCTGGATACCCCCGAAGCCGCCCAGCAATTGCGGGGCCGGCTGGCGGAGGCGGGCTGCTTTACCGAAGTGCTGCACGGCCCCGAAGGGCTGGTGGCGGTTGCTTCTGCGCCCGAAGTGGATGCAGTCATGGCCGCCATCGTGGGGGCTGCCGGTTTGGTGCCCACCCTGGCCGCTGCCCGGGCGGGCAAGCGGGTGCTCCTGGCCAACAAGGAAGCGCTGGTCATGTCCGGCGCTCTGTTCATGCAGGAAGTGGCCGCCAGCGGCGCCACCCTGCTGCCCATCGACAGCGAACACAACGCCATTTTCCAGGCGCTGCCTGGAGACTTCCGGCGCGGCGGCGATGATTCGGGCGTGACCCGCATCCTGCTCACCGCCTCCGGTGGCCCGTTCCGCTGCACGCCCCTGGATCAACTCCCGGCTGTCACCCCGGAAATGGCCTGCGCCCACCCCAATTGGGTCATGGGGCGCAAGATTTCGGTGGATTCCGCCTCCATGATGAACAAGGGCCTAGAGCTGATCGAAGCCTATTGGCTGTTCGGCCTGCCTGCAGAGCGCATCGAAGTGGTGATCCATCCTCAAAGCGTGATTCACTCCATGGTGGCTTACGCGGATGGCTCGGTGCTGGCCCAGTTGGGCAACCCGGACATGCGCACGCCCATCGCCCACGCCTTGGCTTATCCTGAGCGCATCGACGCCGGGGTGCGGCCGCTGGATCTGTTCGAGATCGGCCAGCTCAATTTCGAGCGCCCCGACCTGCGCCGCTTCCCCTGTCTGGCCCTGGCTTACCGGGTGCTGGAGGAGGGCGGTCTGGCCCCGGCAGTGCTCAATGCTGCCAATGAAATCGCGGTGGATGCCTTCCTCAATCGCCAGCTTGGCTTTGACCGGATTCCGGCCCTGATTGCAGCCACCCTGGATGCCCTGCCCACCGGCCCGGCCGATACCCTGGAACAGGTGCTGGCCGTGGATGCCGACGCCCGCCGCAAGGCCCGCGAACTCTTGCCCCGCATTGCCCAGCCTGCATGAGTCTCCTCGATTACCTGCTGCCCTTCGCCCTGGCCATGGGCGTTCTGATCCTGATCCACGAATATGGCCACTATCTGGTGGCGCGCTGGTGCGGGGTCAAGGTGCTGCGCTTCTGCCTGGGCTTTGGCAAGCCCATCTTCTCCCGCCGCCTCGGGGCTGACCAAACCGAGTGGGCGATTGCCGCCTTCCCCCTGGGAGGCTACGTCAAGATGCTGGACGAGCGGGAAGGGCCGGTGGCCGAGCATGAGCTGCACCGGGCCTTCAACCGTAAGCCGGTGCTTCAGCGTATGGCCGTGGTGGTGGCCGGGCCCCTGGCCAACTTTCTGCTGGCGATAGGGTTGTACTGGGGTTTGTACTCGGGCGGCGTGGAGGAACTGCGCCCCCGCGTTGCCGCGCCTGTGGCGGGCTCCCAGGCGGCTGCCCTGGGCTTTGCCGAAGGCGACCTGATCCGCAGCATCGACGGCGAACCGGTTGATACTTGGCAGGATTTTCGCTGGCAGCTGCTCAATGCCACCCTGGAACACCGCAGCCTGCGTGTGGAAACCCTGAACGAGCGTCAAGAACTCAACTTCCACACCCTCGACCTCAAAGGGCTGAGCGTTGAGCAAGGCCAGGATGATCCCGCCCAACAACTCGGCCTGAACCTCTATCGCCCCCGGGTGGCGCCCGTGCTGGGGGGGCTGACGCCCAAAGGCGCGGCTGCCCAAGCGGGGTTGCAGTCGGGGGATCGGGTGCTGGCCATCAATGACGCTCCCATTGAGGATTGGACTCAGTTGGTTCAGCAGGTGCGTGCCGCCCCTGGCCAGCCCCTGCGCTTCCAGGTGGAGCGTGCCGGCAGTCGCATGGTGCTGGATGTGACCCCCGCCAGTCAGGATGAAAATGGCAAGCCGGTCGGGCGTATCGGTGCTGGTGTGGCCGATTTGGAACTGCAGCGGGACAAGATTTTTGTGACTGTGCATTACGGCCCTCTGGCGGCCCTCACTAAAAGCTTGCGCCAGACCTGGAACACCACCACCCTCAGCCTGACGGTGATGGGGCGCATGATCACTGGCGAGGTTTCCGTGAAAAACCTGAGTGGGCCGGTCACTATTGCTGACTTTGCCGGCCAGTCTGCCAAGATGGGTTGGGGGCATTACATCAAATTCCTGGCACTTATCAGCATCAGCTTGGGGGTGTTGAACCTCCTGCCCATCCCGGTGCTGGATGGGGGGCACTTGCTGTATTATCTGATCGAGTTCGTCAAGGGTGGCCCCATCCCCGAGCGGGCCATGATCATCGGCCAGCAAATCGGCATGGCCCTGCTGGCGATGCTCATGGCATTTGCCTTCTATAACGACATCAACCGCCTTGTTGCTAGCTGAAATCGGATGAAATCCAAGCTCCTCCCCGGGCTGATCGCTGCGCTGTTCATCGCATCGCCCGCCATGGCCTTTGAGCCATTCGTCGTCAAGGACATTCGTGTTGAAGGCATTCAGCGTACCGAAGCCGGTACCGTCTTCAGCTATCTGCCAGTCAAGGTGGGTGAGCAATTCACCGATGACAAGGCGTCCCAGGCCATCAAGGCTCTGTTTGCCACCGGCTTCTTCAAGGATGTCCGCATCGAGCTTGAACAGGGTGTCATCGTGGTCGTGGTGGACGAGCGCCCGGCCATTTCCCAGGTGGACTTTGTCGGCATCAAGGAATTCGACAAAGAAGCCTTGCGCAAGGGCCTTAAGGAAGTGGGGCTCGCTGAATCCCGCATCTTTGACCGTGCCGTGCTGGAGCGGGCCGAGCAGGAGTTGAAGCGTCAGTACCTGTCCAAGGGGCTCTACGGCGTGCAGATCACCACCACCGTGACGCCGCTGGAGCGTAACCGGGTGGGTGTTAACTTCAGCGTGGTGGAAGGTGATGCCGCCAAGATTCGCCAGATTAATCTGATCGGCAACCAGGTGTTCAAGGAAAAGGATCTACTTGAACAACTCACCCTGACGACCCCGGGCTGGTGGACTTGGTATTCCAAAAACGATCAGTACTCCAAGCAGAAGCTCAACGCCGATGTGGAAGCCCTGCGGGCTTTCTACATGAACCGGGGCTATCTGGATTTCAACGTGACCTCCACCCAGGTCTCCATTACGCCGGACAAGAAAGACATCTACATCACCCTCAGCATCTCTGAAGGTGAAAAGTACACCGTCTCCGACGTAAGGTTGGCTGGCAAGATGCCAGTGCCCCAGGCCGAGCTGGAAAAGCTGTTCAAGCTCAAGTCGGGTGATGTATTCAACCGGGACAACGTGACCGCCACTACCAAGGCCATCACCGACCGCCTGGGAGATGAAGGCTATGCCTTTGCCAACGTGAACGCAGCGCCCGAGTCCGATAAGGATGGGCGTAAGGTAGGCTTTACCTTCTTCGTCGATCCGGGGCCCCGAGTGTATGTGCGCAAGATCAATTTTGCAGGCAATGTGCGCACCCGTGATGAAGTGATGCGCCGCGAGATGCGCCAGATGGAAGGGGCTTGGTATGACGGTGGCGCCATCACCCGCTCCAAAAATCGCTTGAATCGCTTGGGCTATTTCGAGGATGTCACCGTCGAGACGCCGGCGGTGCCCGGTAGCACTGATCTGGTGGATGCCAACTTTACGGTCAAGGAACGGGCCACCGGCAACCTGATGCTGGGCGCGGGTTTTTCCAGTTCTGAAAAGGTGATTCTGTCGGGCTCCATTTCCCAACAGAATATCTTTGGCACGGGGAATGCCGTCACGCTGCAAGCCAATACCAGCAAGGTGAACAAGGTCACCTCCCTGTCCTTTACCAACCCCTATTGGAATATCGACGGGGTCAGCATCGGCTGGGATATCTACCAACGCAACGTGGATCCGACCTCCCTGGCGGTGGCCACCTACCGTAGCTCATCCATGGGCGGTGGTGTGCGCTTTGGCTACCCGATTGCCGAAGACGACCGGATCAACTTCGGCCTGTCGGTGGATCAGACCACCCTGAAGGTCTATGACACCAGTCCGATCCAATACGTGGACTTCGTCAACCGCTTCGGCGAGCAGTCTCGTAGTTTGATGGCCACCATCGGCTGGGCCCGGGACAAGCGTGACAGCTTCCTGTACCCCACCTCCGGTGTGTACCAACGGGCCTCCATGGAAATCGCCACGCCGGTGCTCGATATGCAGTACGTGAAGGGCAGCTATCAGCACCAGCAGTGGATTCCCTTTGGTGGCGGTTATGCGCTGATGCTGAATGCCGATTTGGGCTATGCCCATGGCTACGGTGGCAAGGACCTGCCCTTCTACAAGAATTTCTATGCGGGTGGTATCGGGTCTGTGCGGGGTTATGAACAGAGTACCCTGGGGCCCCGTTATACCGACAGCTCGGGTTCCACACGTTCCCTGGGGGGTAATCGGCGCTTTGTGACCAATGCCGAGTATTATTTCCCCATGCCGGGATCGGGCAAGGACAAGAACATGCGTCTGTCCGTATTTGCCGATGCGGGCTATGTGTGGGGTGCGGATGACAAGGTGAAGGCTTCGGATTTGCGTTACAGTGCCGGCCTTGCGTTCACCTGGAGCTCTCCGGTGGGGCCCCTCAAGTTCAGTCTGGGCCAGGCGCTCAAGAAAAAAGAGGAAGACAAGACCCAGAAATTCCAGTTCCAACTGGGTACCGTGTTCTGATAGCTGCTGATTCTTTTGCATGAACAGCAAGCGGATGGAGAATTGAGAATGAAGAAGTTTGGTATTTCTGCTCTGGCAGCCTGTGTGCTCGCCGTCTGCGCCCAGCCCGCCCTGGCCGAAGTGCGCATTGGTTTTGTGAACTCCGACCGGGTGATGAAGGAAGCTGGCCCGGCCAAGAAGGCCCAGCAGAAGCTCGAAAAAGAGTTTGAAAAGCGCGACCAGGAGCTGCAGCGCATGGGCAAGCAACTCCAGACCATGCAAGAGGCTCTGGAAAAGAACAGCATGACCATGGCCGAGGGTGAGCGCCGCACCAAGGAGCGCGAGTTCAATGATCTGAACCGCGACATCCAGCGCAAGCAGCGCGAGTTCCGCGAAGACCTGAACCAGCGCCGCAACGAAGAGTTGGCAGGCATTCTGGATCGGGCCAACAAGGCCATCAAGCAGATCGCCGAAGCTGAAAAGTTCGACATCATCTTCCAGGAAGCCGTTTACGCCAGCCCGCGTATCGACATTACCGACAAGGTGATCAAGGCTCTGACCGACGCCGCTCCCACTGCCAAGTAAAGGCGGGTTGCGGATGGAAATTACCCTTGGTGATCTGGTCGCCCGCCTGGGGGGCGAGCTGGTGGGTGACCCGGCCCTTAAAGTGCGCCAGATTGCGCCTTTGGAGCGGGCTGGGGAAGGCGAGCTCGCCTTCATCAACTCCCCTAAGTATCTGGCAGGGCTGGCTGACTGCCGGGCCACGGCTGTCATCATGTCGCCCAAAATGGCTGACAAGACCGATAAG
>JAJTBM010000176.1 GCA_021286885.1 Rhodocyclales bacterium | reverse complement strand
AAGTATCTGGGCCAGACCATCATCGAGCACTACCGGGCCCACCGGGCCGAACCCCCCGGCGCCTGGCTTCAGGTGCACGGCGCCTACCAGGAAGCCGAACGCCTGGGTGTGAGCCACAGCCGGGTCATCGACCCCCTCAACAACACCTGGAAGGCCCAGAGCCCCGAAGAAGCCTATGTGGCACTGCTGCTGGTGGATCTGACCAATCCCTACGGGCGCAACCAACGGGAGCTGAACTGGATCTGCCGCTGGGCCCAGCGCTTTGCGCCGTATTGCATCCTGCAGGCCAACTCCGAAGGGGACGACGGACGCGCCTACGGGCTTGATCCCGCCCAGGATCACGGCCTGCGCCCCCTGGCCCTGCTGGGCCGGCGCGAAGGCATCCGGCGCTTTGACGGCCACCGGCTCGCCGCCCAGATCAAAGCCATGCTGGCCGAATTCAAGCAAGGCACCACCCCGGCCTCCCTGGGCCTGGGCGATGATTGCACCCAGCCGGCCTGTGCCCGGCTGCTGGTTTCCCTCTACCGCCCCTGGGGCATGTCGGCGGCGGGGCGGCGTTTCCCACGCCGGGCCAAGACCGGCTTCAACCGGATCTGTGCCGACTGGCAGGCCATTGGGCTCTTGGTGTCCGGCCAGGATTTTGTGTCTCCCAACCGGCGCCAGACCCTGGGCCGACGCTACGACATGAACGTGATCACCTTTGGCGCCCGGGTGGATGACGAGCCCGCCGTGATCCGCGACCCAGAAGCCGAGGCAATCCGCCGGGGCCACCCCATCGACGAGTGGGAAACGGTGGATCACTCGGTGTCGGGCTTCCGGCTGCGCCGCCGCCAACCGGGGCAACGCATCGAGCACCATCAACTGGTGGGCATCAAGCCGGGCGATGGCAGCCAGTACCTGCTCGGCCAGGTGAGCTGGCTGATGTTTGAAGCCGATGGCAGCATGTTGGCCGGCATTCACCTGCTGCCGGGGCTGCCCACTGTGGTGGCGGTACGCCCCACCGGCCTCAACGTGAGCCCCACCGAGCCTTATGTGCAGGCCTTCACCCTGCCGGAGATTCCGGCCATGCACGCCGCCGCCAGCATCGTGCTGCCGGGGGGCTGGTTCCACGGTGACCGGGTGCTGGAACTGCACACCGGCAACGTGCGCCAGATCCGCCTCACCGGGCTGGTGAACCGGGGCACCAACTTCGACCAGGCCACCTACGAGTTCATCAACACCAGCGCACCGGATCGCCTGTCCTGAACCTGCCCTGACTGCAATCCACGCCCCTGCAGGCGTAAAAAAACCGGAAGTGGCCCCAGGCCCTTCCGGTTTTTTTATGGCACATGGGCGCAAGGGGCACCGCCCCCACACCCCACATCCACACTCAGGCCGCGATGCGACGCACCGGGAAGCTGGCAGTAAAACAACTGCCCGCCCCAGGCTCGCTGGTAATCAGCAAATCCCCCTGGTGACGATTCACCACGTGCTTGACGATGGCCAAGCCCAGGCCGGTACCGCCGGTTTCCCGGGAGCGCCCCCGGTCCACCCGGTAAAAGCGCTCGGTGAGGCGCGGGATGTCCTCGGCGGCAATCCCGATCCCATCATCTTCCACGCCGTATTCGACCAAAGCCCCCCGCTGGCGCCAGAAAATCCGGATGTGTCCATCGGGCGGGGTGTAACGCACCGCATTCACCGCCAGATTGATGAAGGCGCTGTACAGCTCCTTGGAACTACCCAGCAGGTGCGCATTGGTGCTGCAATCCAGGGTGATCTCGTGCTTGCCGCCCGAAACCAGCTCGGCCTCCTGGTGGATTTCGCGCAGCAGCTTGGGCACATCCACCCGCTCCTCCCGGGGCATGGGGGCCCCCGCTTCCAGGGAGGACAGGGTCAGCAAATCCTGAATCAGGCGCTGCATCCGGCCCGCCTGCTCGGCGGCCAGGCCCAGGTAGTAGCGGATGTCGTCCTGCTCCAGCTCGTCCAGACTGTCCAGCACGGTTTCGAGGAAGCCGGTGACCACCGTGAGGGGGGTGCGCATCTCGTGGGAGACATTGGCCACGAAATCCCGCCGCATGGCCTCCAGACGCTCGCCTTGGGTGATGTCTTCAGACATCAGCAGCAGCATGTCGGTACCAAAGGGCACCACATGCACCATCAGGGCCCGGCCCCGGCTCTGGCGGAAGATCAGCGGTTCGGCGTAATCCCCCTGCTGCAGATAACGTACAAAATCTGGCTGGCGCACGATGTGGGTCACCGCCGTGCCCTGATCCCGCTGCTTGTCGAGCCCGAACTGCTGCTCGCCCTGGCGGTTAACCCACTCGATGGTGTGGGTAGTGGACAAGAACATCAGCCCGTGGGGCATAGCCTGGCCCGCCTCCCGGAAGCGATCCAGGGCCGCCGACAACTGTTCGTGTTCGCGGGTGGAGGCCCGCACATAGCGGGTCAGATCCGAAAACACCAGATCCCACAAACCCACCGCCCCTGGCGGAGGCGTTCCGGGAGGCTGGCGAGTCCAGCCCACCAGCTTGTAGAGGTTCCAGACGTGGTAAGCGCCCACCAGCAGCAGCACCACCACCACAGCAATCAGGCTGGCCTCCAGACCGCTGAAGGCCCAGACAACACCAGCCATCAGCAGGATCAGCAGCAGCAGACTTGCGGCCCCGACCAGCACATAAGTAATCGGACGAATGGCTGAAACTCCTTGTCAGGCAGACGCTGCCCTCAACGGGCCGCTGCAGCCATGTCCCGCTGGGTGGAGAAACGATAGCCACTGCCCCGCACGGTCTGGACCAGGCCATCGTGGCCGGTGGGCTCCAGGGCGCTGCGCAGGCGGCGGATGTGCACATCCACGGTACGTTCTTCCACGAATACGTGATCGCCCCACACCTGGTCGAGCAGCTGGGCGCGGGAATGCACCCGCTCCGGGTGGGTCATCAGGAAGTGGAGCAGGCGGAATTCGGTGGGCCCCAGATTGACCGGACTCGCATCGGCAGTCAGCCGGTGGGTGGCCGGATCGAGGCGCAGACCTCCCAGATCCACCGGATCTTCGGTGGTTTCGGGCGCCCGGCGACGCAGCACGGCCTTGATCCGGGCCATCAGCTCCCGGGGGGAGAAGGGCTTGGTGATGTAATCATCCGCGCCAGACTCCAGCCCCAGCACCTTGTCCTGCTCCTCGCCCCGGGCGGTCAGCATGATGAGCGGAATGCTCCGGGGGCGCTCCTCGGCCCGCAGGCGGCGGGCAAACTCCACGCCCGACATCCCCGGCAGCATCCAGTCCAGCAGAACCAGGTCGGGCAGTGCATCGCGCACGATGCGCTGGGCGGTTTCGGCATCCGACGCCCGAACCACATGGTGGCCGGCACGCATCAGGTTGGCCGCGATCAACTCCTGGATCGCGGGTTCGTCTTCCACTAGCAGGATCGTTGCAGGCATGGGGGCACCTCGGTGCAAATCAGGATGGTTTCAGTGTATTGCAGCATCTTTACCTTTTCGTGACAGGTCATCTGGCTGAAACGCCCGTCACACGCAGGGGCAGGACCCGGGGCAGGGGTGCCCGCTTCTAGTATCATGCGCGTATTGCGACTTTTACCAAGGGAACGGATATGGCCGGCCTGCACAAGAACGACCCCATCCCCACCGAAATCAAGCTGCATCAACGCTCCCGCCTCATGGAAATCAGCTTTGATGACGGCCAGCGCTTTGAGCTGAGCTACGAGTTTTTACGTGTTTACTCCCCTTCCGCTGAAGTGCGTGGCCACGGTGTCGGCCAGGAAGTGCTCCAGCAGGGCAAGCAGGACGTGGACATCCAACGGGTGGAACCGGTGGGCAACTACGCCATTCGCCCGGTGTTTTCTGACGGGCACGACAGCGGCCTCTACTCCTGGGACTATCTCTACGAGATCGGCAGCCGCCGGGATGCGCTCTGGCAGCAGTATCTGGACCGCCTCGCCGCCGCCCACGGCACCCGCGACCCGGCCCAACTCCCGCCCCCGCCGCCCAAGGCCGGCAGCTGCGGCAGTGGTGGCTGCTCCAGTTGCTGAGCGCCCGTCCCTAGCGTTTTTCTGAAGAATCGACCATGAACGACAAGATCACCCACTTCGGCTTCGAGAAGGTTGCCGAATCCGAGAAAGCCCGCAAGGTACGCGGCGTGTTCTCCTCCGTCGCCAGCAACTACGACGTGATGAACGACCTGATGTCCTTCGGCATGCACCGGCTGTGGAAGGCCTTTGCCGTGCAGATCGCCGGCGTGCGTACCGGCGACCGGGTGCTGGATGTGGCGGGCGGCACCGCCGACCTCTCCCTCGCCTTCGCCAAGAAGGTGGGCCCCACGGGCCAGGTCTGGCTCACCGACATCAACCACGCCATGCTCTCCCGGGGGCGCGACCGGGTGGTGGACAAGGGTTTTCTGCTGCCGGTGGCCCAGTGCGACGCCGAAAAGCTGCCCTTCCCCGACAACCACTTCGATTGCGTGACCGTCGCCTTCGGCCTGCGCAACATGACCCACAAGGATCAGGCCCTGCGCGAGATGCGTCGGGTGCTCAAGCCCGGTGGCCGGCTGCTGGTGCTCGAATTCTCCAAGGTGTGGGAACCCCTGGCCCCGGCCTACGATTTCTACTCCTTCAAGCTGCTGCCCATGATGGGCGAGAAGGTCGCCAAGGATGCCGACAGCTACCGCTATCTGGCCGAAAGCATCCGCATGCACCCGGACCAAGATACCCTCAAGCAGATGATGGAAGAAGCCGGACTGGGTCGGGTCGATTACTTCAACATGACCGCCGGCGTGGTCGCCCTGCACCGGGGCTACAAGCTCTGAGGCCCCCGGGCCGGCAGGAAGGCTGCCTTCCCCGGCCCCAAGCCCAACGGACTCATCAGGATCTCCCGACGATGTTCATTCCTACCCTCATCACCGGCCTCAACCGCCTACTGGGCGACGCGCCCTGGGCCCGGGAACGGCTCCAGGCTTTTGCCGGGCGCACCGCCCTGCTCCGCCTGCCGCCCCTGGATCTGGCCCTGCTCATCGAAAGCGACGGCTGTTTCTCGGTGGGCGAAGCCGCCAGCGCCGACGTGACCCTGGAACTCTCCCCGGCCTCTCTGCCCAAGGTGGCTCAGGGAATGGATGCGCTGATGGACGATATCCGGATCAGCGGCAATGCCCATCTGGCCGACACCCTGGGCTTCGTACTGCGCAACCTGCGCTGGGACGGCGAAGAGGCCCTGGCCCGCATCGTGGGCGACATCGCCGCCCACCGGATCTTTGGTGGCCTGCGGGAGTTTGGCGCCTGGCACCTCAAAACCGCCCGCAATGTGGTCGAAAACCTGGCCGAATACCTGAGCGAGGAGCAGCCTGTGCTGGTGAAGCGCTTCATCATGGAAGAACGCGCCCAAGCCATGAGCCGCCTGCGGGACGATCTGGCCCGCCTCGAAAAACGGCTGAGCCGGCTGGAAAGCGGCAAAAGCGCCTAGGGCCACAGCACACCGAGGTTCAGGATTCGCAAATTCAGATCTCGCCAAATCTTGCCAAATCTCGACTTCTGAAACGCCAAAGAAAAAGGCAGCCCGAAGGCTGCCTTTTTTTGCATCGCGGGCGCGAATGCAGCGGGATCAGTGAGCGCGCTTGCGCAGCTTCTGAATCGCAGCAATCTGAGCCAGAGCCGACGCCAGCTCGGACTGGGCCTTGGCGTATTCCAGGGCAGAGCCTTGGTTTGCCAGAGCTTCTTCGGCCAGACGCTTGGCTTCAAGCGCCTTGGCTTCATCCAGATCCTTGCCACGGATGGCCGTGTCAGCCAGCACGGTCACAAGACCGGGCTGAACTTCCAGCAGGCCACCGGCCACGAAAACCAGTTCTTCTTCAGCCTGGTTTTGGGCCTTGACGCGCACGGCACCCGGTTTGATCCGGGTCATCAGCGGCATGTGACCGGGCAGAATGCCCAGTTCACCAGCTTCGCCGGGCAGAGCCACAAACTCGGCCAGACCGGAGAAGATCAGTTCTTCTGCGCTGACGATATCGACATGAATAGTCATTGCCATAGCATTTTGCTCCTCTATCCGGCAGGGCTCCGAAGAACGCCTGCCGGGCGGTGATCGCGATTATTAGAGGGTCTTCGCCTTTTCGAAGACTTCTTCAATCGGACCGACCATGTAGAAGGCCTGCTCGGGCAGGTGATCCACTTCGCCGCTCAGAATGGTCTTGAAACCCTTGATGGTTTCCTTCAGGGGGACGTACTTACCGGGGGAACCGGTAAACACTTCCGCCACGAAGAAGGGCTGAGACAGGAAACGCTGGATCTTACGAGCACGAGCCACGAGGAGCTTGTCTTCGGGAGCCAGTTCGTCCATACCCAGAATGGCGATGATGTCACGCAGTTCCTTGTAGCGTTGCAGGGTTTGCTGCACGCCACGGGCGGTTGCGTAGTGCTCTTCGCCAACCACCAGCGGATCCAGCTGACGGGAGGTGGAGTCCAGGGGATCCACTGCGGGGTAGATACCCA
>JAJTBM010000175.1 GCA_021286885.1 Rhodocyclales bacterium | reverse complement strand
ACAGCATTTACCGGGTGTTGGTGGATGATGCGGGCAAGGCCACCCTCAAGATCGAGGCCCAGGGCCTCAACGATCTGCCCACCACCTGCCCCTGAGGGCATGCCCCGGGCCCAGGCGCCGCTTTGGCAGCTTCGGCCCAAGGGCTTGTCATCCCGCTGGGCTTTGTCGGCTTTGCGACATCCCCGGGCCTGCCTCGGGGGTAGGTGAAAGTCGCGCCGAATCAGGTGTTTGTGCGTTTTCGTACATGGGCGCCCGCCTTGGCATCCTCCTTGCAAATCATGGGTATTTGCCATCAACCAGGGAAGGATGACCCCATGCTGTACGATCACTTCGAGAAAGAGCAGCTGCTCTTCAACATGAACTTCAAGGAAGCGGTGGGCGCCAAGGCCGCCTATCGGGGCGAACTGGTGGTGATCGAAGGCGAAGTGGGGGATGCCCAGGGCCGTCGCAAGCCGCCCCATGGCGTGCTCAAGCAGGGTGTGTCTCTGGCTGCGGGCGACAAGCTGCTGTTCCTGTCCGGCTTCATGGACAAGCTGGATTTGCTGGAGCCCCTGCTCGCCAAGTACGAAGCCTTCTTCACCGCTGAAACCAGCGTGATTCTGTTCGTGGTGAACATCGGCAAGAACGTGGTGGTGGATTACAAGGGTACCAAGGTCGAGCTGATCCCCCTCGTCGAAGGCATGGTCTGGAACGAGCTGGCCGATCTGATCGGCTACGAGAAGGAAGATTTCAAGGGCCAGACCGCCAGCGAAAAGGTCGTGACCCTGGTGGATGGCCTCGCCACCCGCAAGGTCAAGGCCCCGGTGGTGAGCCTGGCCGATGCCTTGGCCCTGGTGGTGGATGTGAAGCGCGAGCTGCGCGGCGCCATCTGAACGCTTGCGTGCAGCCGGCCTGGGGGCCGGCGCACAGGTTTCCTTGCGTGTAGTGCCCGCCCCGCCCGGCCTGTATGGCCCGGCGGGGTTTTTCATGGGCGTGGGTGGGGGCGAGGGATTCAGCAGGCCCGGGCTTCGCGCCAGGATCTGCTGACCCTGCCCGAAGGCAGGCGCTCGCGGGCTCGCAGCACGGGGGCTGCCTACCGCCGGTGGGGAATTGCACCCCGCCCTGAAGACGTGGGGCGCATGATACGCGGGATGGGCGGGGCGGGGGGCCGCCAGGACGTGCCTCCGGGCTTGAGTGGCGCGTAGGCTTAGTGGCTCGGTGCGGTGGGGAGCTTCATCCCCAAGGCCCAGAACATTTCAAAGCGCGGGTTTTGTGCCCGGGGGTTGGTGGTGCTGGCGGGCACGCTCCAGTCCCAGCGCCGAAACCCGTTGTCGTTCCAGGTGGCGCCGACTTTGTAGGTGATCTGGAAGCCGCCGGCGTAGTCCCACACCGTCCAGCCCAGGCCGTGATATTCCAGGGCTTCCCGCACGTCCTTGAGCCAATTCATCTTGTACTGGGGTTCCGGGCCATAGCGGCGGGGCAGGCCGGTTTCCATGTCGGCGTTGATGGTGGTGGCGTCTACTGCACCAAACTCGTTCACGATCAGCTTCACCCCGAAGGTGTCGGCCCATTCCCGGTAAAAGCGCAGGCTTTCCCGGATGCGGGCGGGGCCCCAGTCTTGGTCGATGTAGGCCTGGAGCTGGGCACGGGCTTCATCGGCGGTGATCTGTCCGGGGAGGATGTAGATGCAATTGTCGAGCGGAACCCCTTTGGGGTAGCTGGTGGCGGGTAGGCCCATGCACACGGGGCGGCCCTTGGCCAGGGCGGCCGGGTAGGGCAGGTTCATGACCCGGCTGGTGAGTCGCTGGGCCCGGTTCCAGTACAGGTATTGGTAGCCCTGGTGGGTGATCACAAAGGGATCGTAAAAGTGGGCTGCGTACCAGACCAGGGGGTCATTGGGCGCGATCACGCGGGGGTCTATGCTGGGTTCGGTGAGGGTGCCCAGGCCGAACATGGGGGGCTGGATCAGAATCACGTAGTCGCTCCCCACCTTGCCCCGAATCGCCCGGATGGCCTGCTGCAGGAAGGGCGTATACACGCTGCGGGCGGTGGCCGCATCGAAGCGCGGTTCATTGAGCAGTTCGAAGACGAGCTGGTGGGGCTGGAGCTTGTACTTGTTGACGTAGCGATCCGCCACCCACGTCCAGAGGGTGACGAGCTTTTGCAGGTAGAGGGGGCTGGCTTCGATGGCCTCTTCGGTGGCCCGGTCATAATGCATGTCGATCACCAGGGTCAGGCCGCGCTTGGCGGGGGCCTGCATCACCATGTCGAACACCCGCCAGCGGCGCCCGGCGTCAGAGTTTTCAACCGTCAGCGCATCCAGAAAGGTTTTGGCAGCGGCGTAATCCACCGGCAGCTTGTCCAGACTCACCCCAAAGCCGGGGGTTTGGATGAAGAAATGCACGGGCAGGCGCACATGGTCGAAGCCCGCCGAGGCGATGTTCTGGAAATCTCGGTCATCGGTGGGGTCCGTGGTGGTGGGCCAGCGGTACAGGTAGGGCAGGATGGGGACGTTGGCGTAAGACGAGGAAAGATTGACGCCGCGCTTGAGCTGGGGCGGTTGGGCACCCAGGCTGCAGCTGAGCAAGGTCAGCAGCAGGGTCGCCAGGAGCGTATGCAGGGACATGGAGCTTCCAGTAACAGACAAGCCCGGATGCTCCGGCGCCGGTCGGGCAATCCGGCCTGCTCCGGGAGCCGCCTTCTTCTGGGGGCAGCGGCCCTGCCGTGGAGTCTGTCAGGTACGGGGCGTGCAGCAACCTTAAGCCTGGGGCTTCATCATGGCCATCAATTTGTTACCAAGGGTGTCATTGATGTCACGAATTTAAGTGTTTTCTGATGTAGATGGCCTGAATCCGGTGTCATTGGCTGCATGACGAACGTCATGATGCTGTATGAATCGAAGGCCTATACTTTTTGCTTTTCGGGGGTGCTGCGCCGCTGCACCCGATCATCACTTCAGCACGGCATAGGATGCCCATCATGAACAAAATGCAGATGCTTACGCCCTGGCACGGACTGCTCATTCTGGGAGTGCTGCTCGGTGGCGGCGGTCTGGTCCAGGCCGGCGAAACACCTCTGGAGGGGCGCTGGGCGTATGTGTTCGAGCCGGCCCACTGTACCGAAACCCGGATTTACCAGCCGGGGGGCGCGGCCCGCATCAATAGTGGGGCCGAGCAGGAGGTGCTACGTTTTGAGCTGGCGCCGACGCCCGATGCCCATGGCTTCCAGCGTCTGACCGAAACGGTGACGGGCAGCAATGGGCAGCCCGGATGTGATGGCAAGGTTGACCAGGTGGGTGAAGTGCATGCGCGCTTCGCCCTCATCCACCCGGCCCAGCACATGATGGTGTTGTGCGAAGCGGCCGACATGCGCACCTGTGTGGGCCCCTACCAGCAGATGTAAGCCTGGCCGGGGAGGCTCAGGTCTGGGGCGTGGCGTGGCTGCGCCCCGCATGCCAGAGCAGGCCCGCCCCCAGGAGCACCATGGGCACGCACAGCCATTGGGCGGTGGAGAGCCCCAGGCCCAGCCCGCTGAAAATGCCCGGGTCCGGGTTGCGGAAGAATTCGGCGATGAAGCGCATGCTGCCGTAGCCCATCAAAAAGACCGCCGACACGGCCCGGGCCGGGCGCGGTTTGGCGGCAAACCACCACAGCAGCACAAACAGGCACAGCCCTTCCAGTTCGGCCTGGTAGATCTGCGACGGGTGGCGCGGGATGTTATCCACCTGAGGGAAAATCATCGCCCAGGGCAGGCTCGGGTCGGCGGGACGGCCCCAGAGTTCGCCGTTGATGAAGTTGCCGATGCGCCCGGCGGCGAGCCCGGTGGGCACCAGGGGCGCGATGAAGTCGGTGACCTGCCAGAAGCCCCGCCCGGTCTTGCGGCCGTACAGGGCCATGGCCACCAGCACCCCCAGAAAGCCCCCGTGAAAGCTCATCCCGCCTTTCCACACCGCGAGGATCTCGGCGGGGTGGCTGAAGTAATAGGCGGGCTGGTAGAACAGCACCTCTCCCAGCCGTCCCCCCAGGATCACCCCGAACACCCCGTAAAACAGCAGATCGTCGATCTGCTCCGCCGTCCAGCCCAGCTCCGGGCGGCGGCGGGCATGGGCGCGGCCCAGCACGATGAACAGAATGAAGGCCACCAGATACATGAGCCCGTACCAGCGCACGCTGAGGGGGCCGACAGAAATGGCGATGGGGTCGAATTGGGGATGGACAAGCATGAAAATATCCGAAGATGCGTGAGTCTATGCGTGCAGCCGTAAAGCCTTGCAGCCCTGAAGCCGCTTACTTGAACTGATTGCGGAAGGCCTCGAACTCGCTGGTCAGCCATTCGAGTTGCTGGCGCAGGCGCCGTACTTCCTCTTCCAGTTCTGCCACCCGACTGCCCTTGGGGGCGGCATTGGCGGCGCCGGCTTCGAAGGCCGGGGGCTCGCCGCCCAAGAGCTGGGCATAGCGGGCTTCCTTGGTGCCGGGGGCCTTGGGGAGTTGCACCACCATGGGCGGGAACTTGTCGCCCAGCTTTTCGAGGATTTCTTCCACGTCCTGGTTCCCGCCAAAGCTGTGCATGCGCTCGCAACGGCTGCGGATCTCGGACACCGTCTGGGGCCCGCGCAGCATCAGGATGGCCAGCACCGCCTGCATGGGCGGGGTGAGGGAGTAGCGCAGGCGTACCTGGTGTTCCCATTTGGTGACTCGGGCGCCGGCCTGCTGGCGCTGGCTGACCAGCCCCCGCTCGGCCAGACGCTTGAGGGTCTCCAGGGTGGTGGCGTCCGACAGGCTCATGACCGGCTCCCGCCCGGTGAGCTGGTTGCAGCCGCTGGTGAGGGCGTTCACCGACAAAGGGTAGGTGTCCGGGGTGATGAAGGCTTTTTCGATCAGCACCGCGAGGACGCGGATCTCGAATTCGTCCAGATCGAAACCCGGGGTTTCATCACTGGCGGGGGCTTGGTTCTCACTCATGGCGGGCTCCGGAGGCAGGCGTGCAGTTCAGCTGTGTTTGTAGACGGAATGTGTGACAGGCCGGCGCGTGGGGGCGTGGCCTTTAATTGGCTCCGTGGCACTTCTTGTACTTGCGCCCACTGCCGCAGGGGCAGGGGTTGTTGCGGCCAGCCTTGGGGCCTTCCCGCACGATGGGGGCCCGCAGGGCCGCCAGGGGGATAGGGCGGGCGAAGGGCGAGATGCTGTCATAGGCCGCATCCATGCTGATGATTTCCCGGGCCGGGCTGTCGATGTACACGTTGCCGCGCTGGTGCAGGGCGGCCCGGCATTCTTCCGGGCTGCGCGCCAGCTGGGCGAGGGCGGTGTCACGCTGGATGCTGGCGGCGTCGATCAGATCGGCGGCGTACCAGGCTTCCAGCAGCGGGGCAAAGCTGGCGGCACCCAGCTCGGCGGCCAGATGCACACACAGGTCGAGGAAGGGGAAGTCCTGCTCCACGCCCTTGGCCACCTGGGCGGCCTGGGCCTGGGCGAAGCTTTCCAGGAAGGCCAGCACCACATCCCGGGGCAGGCGTTCTTCAAGCACGCCCAGCGCCAGGGCTTCGAGGGCGGCGGCCCGGGCCGAGGGGTGGGCGCGTTCAAGGCTGGCCAGGCGGATCAGCCCGTCGGGGCTGGCCGGGCAGGTGGCCATCAGGCAGCGGGCGTAGCTGGTCTGGAGCAGGGGCCCCAGGAGCTGGTCGGGGATGTCGTCGGCCAGCGCACCCAGGGCGAGCAGGGCAGTGTGGGCGCGGCTGTCCTGCCAGTGGGCGAGGAGCAGCAGGGCGCTCAGGTGCAGGGCATAGCCCGGATCGCAGGCGGGGGCCGGGTCGCGCACCACGGCCTGTAGCTCGGCCAGCAGCGGGTCGGCGAGGGCGTCCCGGAGGGGCAGGGCTTCGGCCAGGGCGGCCCCCAGAGGCGCGGCGTCCAGCACGCTCAGGCGGGGGAGAAGGCGGGTCCAGGCATCGGACAGGGGCAGGTTTTCAGACATGCGTTGATTCGTGTGGTTGATGCGTTGTGCGTTGCAGGGCGCGTGGGAAGGGGCGCTCAGGTCGCCGAGTCCGGCAGCAGGCGGGCCAGGTAGCGGCCCGTGTGGCTGGCCGGGTTGGTCGCCAGGGTTTCGGGCGTGCCCCAGCCGACGATGGTGCCGCCCCGGGCGCCCCCTTCGGGGCCCAGGTCGACCAGCCAGTCGGCGGTCTTGATCACGTCCAGGTTGTGTTCGATCACCACAATGGTGTTGCCGTGGTCGCGCAGCCGGTGCAGCACCGAGAGCAGCAGTTCGATGTCGGCAAAATGCAGGCCGGTGGTGGGTTCGTCCAGGATGTAGAGGGTGCGCCCGGTGTCGCGTTTGGAGAGCTCCAGGGCCAGCTTGACCCGCTGGGCCTCGCCCCCCGAAAGCGTGGTGGCGCTCTGGCCCAGGCGGATGTAGCCCAGGCCCACCTGCATCAGGGTTTCCAGCTTGCGGGCGACCACCGGGACGGCCTGGAAGAATTCCAGGGCCTGCTCCACCGTCATTTCGAGGAT
>JAJTBM010000174.1 GCA_021286885.1 Rhodocyclales bacterium | reverse complement strand
CCCGGGCAACACTGCCCACGAGGCCCCCGCCGACCCGGCCGCCCTGGAACGCTACGGGCGCAGCCTGGCCGAGCTCCTCGCCCAGCAGCAGCAATACCCGCGCATGGCCGCCCTGCGGGGTTGGGAAGGTGAAGTGCGGGTACGCATCACCATCGCCCGCAAGGGCAACATCGTGGCCACCGACGTGATCCGCTCCAGCGGCCACGATGTGCTGGATCGCAGCGCCGTGCAACTCGTCACCCAGGCCGGCCCCTTGCCCCGCCTGCCCGAAGCCCTCCAGAACCGGGAAATCCAGGTGATCGTCCCGGTTCATTACCGGCTGGAAAAATCCTCATGAACACCCTGCACCACGCCCTGCATCTGAGCCTACCCCAGGCCCGCCCGGACGCTCGTTCGACACACTCTGGGCTCCACCTCTCCCTGCGTCTGCGGGTCAGCCTGGCGCTCACCGCCCTGGCGGGCGTGCTGGTGCTGGCCGCCAGCCTGCTATGGGTGCGCGATGCACGCAGTGCGATCAACGAAGAAGTCACCGCCGCCCACCGGGTCGCCGCCCAGTGGCTGACCGTGGCCGCCCAGGGCACCCAGAGCGGCGACCCGGCCTGGAGCGAGCATCGTCTGCTCCGGCATCTGCAGGCCATGGGGCGCATTCGGGCCCATGAGCTGGAAGTCTTCCAGCACAACGGAGCACGGGTGTATGCGGCCCCCGCCTCCAGCTACAAAAGCGGACGTAGCGCCCCCGAATGGTTCAGCCAGCGGATGGACCCGGCCCTCCCGGCCCTGCGCCTCCAGGCCGGGCAGCTGGAAGTGGTTTTGCAACCCAACGCCTCCCGCGCCATTCTTGACCTGTGGGACGATCTGACCGCCGCCGCAGGCCGCGCCCTGCTGGCCTTGCTGGGCCTGTTTGCCGGCTGCTGGCTGGCCATGGATCGGGCCCTCAAGCCCCTGGGTGCCGTGATGGCGGCCCTGGAACGCACTGGCCAGGGGGATTTCAACACCCGCCTGCCCGAAGATGGCCCCCCTGAGCTGGCCCATTTAGCCCAATCCTTCAATGGCATGACCGTCCGGCTGGAGCAGGCAGTGGCCGAAAACACCCGCCTCAACCACGAACAGGCCTTTGCCCAGGCCCTGGCAGCCCACCAGGAGGCCGACCGGACCGCCATTGCCCGGGAACTGCACGACGAACTGGGCCAGAACATCACCGCCGTCGCGGCCCTGGCCAGCGCCATTGCCCAGCGCAGCCCCGCCGACCAGCCCATCATTGCCCAAAGCGCCCAGTTGATCCGCGAATCCGCTGCCCGGATGCAGGTGGACGTGCGCGCCCTGCTGACCCGTCTGCGCCCCCCCGCCGTGACCGGCGCCGAGGGCCTGGATGATGCGCTCGCCACCTATCTGCACAGCTGGCAGCAACACCATCCCGACATCCAGCTCGAAACCCGGCTGGCCACCGGCCGCCAGCCCCTACCCGACGCCCTGACCCTCACCGCCCTGCGCATCGTGCAGGAAGGCTGCACCAACATCATCCGCCACGCCCGGGCCCGACGCGCCCAGGTGGCCACCCGCCTCGAAGGCCATGAACTGGTACTGGAAATCTGCGATGATGGCTGCGGTTTGCCCGCCGAGCGCAAAACCGGAGGCTTTGGCCTCGCGGGCATGGCTGAACGGGTGGCCGAACTGGGGGGCCGGCTTCAGCTGGCAGCCGCCCAGCCCACCGGCACCCGCATCCTCGCCCGGCTCCCGCTTCCCCAGCCGGAGGCCCGCCTTCAGGAGTTTCGCCCATGAGCACTGCCCTTGCCGACCTGTCCCTGATCCTGGCCGACGACCATGCCATCGTGCGGATGGGTTTTCGGCTGCTCCTCGAAGGCCTGGGCGCCCGTATCCTGGCCGAAGCCGAGAGCGGCGAAGAAGCCCTCCAGGCCCTCACCCAGCATCAACCCGACATTCTGGTGATGGATCTTTCCATGCCCGGCTGCGGCGGCCTGGCGGCCCTGGAGCGCATCCACAGCAAATGGCCCGGCCTGCGGGTGCTGATCGCCTCCGCCCATGCCGATGCAATTACCGCCCAGCGGGCCTTGAAAGCCGGTGCCGCCGGCTATCTGTGCAAGCGCAGCCCCCCCGACGAGCTACTGCGCGCCGTGGCCCTGGTAGCCCGGGGCCAGCGCTACCTGGATCCGGACATCGCCGCCGAACTGCAACGGGCCGACCGCCCCGAACACCCGGCTGAAGTGCTCACCGACAAGGAATACAACGTCTTCCTCCACCTGGCCCGGGGCCGCTCGGTCGCCGAAGTGGCCGAAGCCTTTCACCTGAGCCCCAACACGGTGGGCACCCACCTGTACCACATCAAACAGAAGCTGGGCGTTCAAAACATGGCCGAACTGGCCATGACCGCGATCCGGGCCGGGCTGATCGAGATCTGAGCCGGGCAGGCTGACTGCAAAAACAAAGCCCCGCACACCGGCGGGGCTTTGTTTCGCCCGGGCATTACGCCCCGGGGTATCAAAGAGGCACAGACCTTAGCTGCACTTCTCGCAACGCTCTTCCAGGAAGCGAGCGAAACCCTCCCCCACTTCCGGGTGGCGCAAACCCAGTTCAACCGTGGCCTGCAGGTAGCCCAGCTTGGAGCCGCAGTCGTAGCGGGTGCCCTTGAATTGGTAGGCCAGCACGGCCTCTTCCTTGAGCAGGGCGGCAATGGCGTCGGTGAGTTGCAGCTCGCCCCCCGCACCGGGCTTGAGGTTGCGCAGGTGATCGAAGACCCGGCCCGTGAGGATGTAGCGACCAATCACCGCCTGGGTGGAGGGCGCATCTTCGGGTTTGGGCTTTTCGACCATGCCAGTCACGCGCTGGATTGCGCCACTGTCCCGCTCGGTGCTGACGATGCCGTACTGGCGGGTCTGCTCCCGCTCCACATTCATCACCCCCAACACGGAACAGCGGTGGTAGTTATAAACATCCACCATCTGCTTGAGCACCGGCTCGTGCTCGCGCTCATCCAGCAAATCGTCGGCCAGCAGCACGGCGAAGGGCTCGTCGCCCACCACCGGCGCGGCGCACAGCACGGCGTGGCCCAGGCCCAGGGCTTCGGATTGGCGGATGTAGATGCACTTCACATGGGAAGGCACGGTTTCGCGCACGATCTTGAGCAGCTCGGCCTTGCCGCGCATTTCAAGTTCGGTTTCCAGCTCATAAGCCTTGTCGAAGTGATCTTCGATGGCGCGCTTGGAACGACCGGTGATGAACACCAGATCCGTCACCCCCGCCGCCACGGCCTCTTCCACCGCGTACTGGATCAAGGGTTTATCCACGATGGGCATCATTTCCTTGGGGCTGGCCTTGGTGGCCGGCAGGAAGCGGCTCCCCAGACCCGCCACCGGAAATACTGCCTTCGTCACTTTCTTCATCATCAGTCCTCGAAAAGGTTGCCCTGCATATCCCCTGCAAGCGGCTCCGCTTGTGGGGGCGCAGGCTTCAGCATTGCCAGCAGCGCAGCTTCATCCAGCACCGTAACACCCAGTTGTTGCGCCTTTTCAAGCTTGGAACCGGCGTCGCTGCCTGCCACCAGAAAATGGGTCTTTTTGGATACCGAACCACTCACCTTGCCCCCCGCTGCTTCGATCAGCGCCTGGGCCTCGTCGCGCCGCAGGGTGGGCAGGGTGCCCGTGAGCACCAGGGTCTTGCCCGCCAGCAGGCCCGGCGCGTCCATCGCCACCGGAGCCGACTCGCTCCAGTGGAGCACAGCCCGCAGCTCGGCAATCACCGTCTGGTTATGGGCTTCGGCCAGGAAGTCCACAATGCTGCGCGCCACCACCGGGCCCACGTCGGGCACCTGGAGCAAGGCTTCTTCATCGGCTTTGAGCAGGGCATCCAGCCCGCCAAAATGGCGCGCCAGATCCTTGGCGGTGGTTTCACCCACATTGCGGATGCCCAGGGCGAAGATGAAGCGGGCCAGCGTTGTAGTGCGGCTCGTCTCGATGGCCTTCAGCAGGTTCTCGGCAGACTTGCGGCCCATGCGCTCCAGGCCTGCAAGGGTATCGTCATTGACCAGGGCAGGGTTATACAGATCCGCCGGTGTCTTGACTATGGCATTTTCGACGAGTTGATTCACAATCTGCTCGCCCAGCCCGTCGATGCCCATGGCCCGGCGCGCCGCAAAGTGCAGGATGGCCTGCTTGCACTGGGCCGGGCAGATCAAGCCACCCGTGCAGCGGGCCACCGCTTCGTCCTCCCCCCGCACCACGTGAGAGCCGCATTCGGGGCAGACCGGATAGGCGGCCATCAGGTCGAAACGGGGCAATTCACCCTCCCGCCGCTCGGGAATCGCGCCCACCACTTCGGGGATCACATCGCCCGCCCGGCGCACGATCACCCAGTCGCCCACCCGCACATCCTTGCGGTCGATCTCGCCCTGGTTGTGCAGGGTGGCGTTGGTGACCGTCACGCCGCCCACAAACACCGGCTCCAGCCGGGCCACGGGGGTCAGGGCGCCGGTGCGCCCCACCTGTACATCAATGCCCAGCAGGCGGGTGGCCACTTCCTGGGCCGGGTATTTGTGGGCCACTGCCCAGCGGGGCTCCCGGGAGACAAAGCCCAGCGCCTGCTGGAGCGCCAGCCGGTTGACCTTGTAGACCACCCCGTCGATGTCAAACGGCAGGGTTGCACGCAGGGTGGCAATGCGGGCGTGAAACTCGGCCAGGGCCGCCGCCCCCGCCAACACCGCCCGGTGCTCGCACACCGGAAAGCCCAAGGCGCGCAGCCCATCCAGAATGCCGCCGTGGGTGTCGGGCAGGGCCCAGCCCTGCACCTCGCCCAGACCATACGCAAAAAAGGATAGGGGACGCTGGGCGGTGATGGCGGAATCCAACTGGCGCAGGCTGCCCGCCGCCGCATTGCGCGGGTTCACAAACTGCTTCTGGCCCCGGGCCTCCTGGGCGGCGTTGAGGCGTTCAAAATCATCCCGCCGCATGTAGATCTCGCCGCGCACCTCCAGCACCGGGGGCGGCGCATCGGTCAGCAGCCGCAGGGGAATGCAGCGCATGGTGCGCACATTGCTGGTCACATCTTCCCCGGTGGCGCCGTCGCCCCGGGTGGCTGCCTGCACCAGCACCCCATTTTCGTAGCGCAGATTGATGGCGAGACCATCGAACTTGAGTTCAGCGGCATACTCCACCGGCGGATCGGTTTCTTCCAGCCCCAGGGCGCGGCGCACCCGGGCATCAAAGGTTTCGGCGCCTGCGGCGGTGGTATCGGTCTCGGTGCGAATCGAGAGCATGGGCACCACGTGATCCACGCTGGCCAGCTCGGGGGCCGCCTGGCCGCTCACCCGCTGGGTGGGAGAATCCGGGCGCACCAGCTCGGGCCAATCGGCCTCCAGCTGCTGGAGTTGGCGGAACAGGCGGTCGTACTCCGCATCCGGCACGGTGGGCGCGGCAAGGACGTAGTAGGCGTAGTCGTGACGTGACAATTCGGCGCGCAGGCTTTCGACCTGCGCGCAAATTTCGGGGCTGGCGCTCATCCGGGGACTCGGATCAGAAAGAAATCAAGAGGGGCTCAATACAATCAGGAAAACAGCCGACGCGCCAGGGGCGAACCCGGGGGGATACCTTTTTCCACCATCTGGCCCTGAAACTGGCCAATCTGGGCGCGGATCAGGGCAATCGCCTTCTCGCCGAAGGGCTGGCGGTTATCATCCACCACCGCCCCTTGCATGGCTTGGGCCATCTGGCGGGCAAAAGCCATCATGCGCTCGAACACGAACACCCCGTTGCCCACCCGGGGCACGTCCAGGGTCAGGGTCACTCCCCGCGTCACCAGGCGGCGCATCTCTTCGGGGGCAAACAGCTCGTTTTCCAGGTTGCTCAGCATGTAGAGGGTGGCGCCGGTTTCATCCTTGGCATGGAAACGGCCATCCCCCAGCAGCTCCATCCCGGCGGCTTCGGCCAGCCCGCGCAGCTTGGTGCCGCTGAAGGGCTGATGCTCCTGGGCCAGCACGTTCACCGCGATCTGGATGTCCACCCCGGCGCAGAACTCATCCAGGGCCTGGGCCCGGGCCAGGGCTTCGCCGCTGGCGGGCAGATTGGGAATGGCCATGAAACCATCGGAAACGGCCTGGATGCCGTTGTTGAGCTGGCTCAGCATGCCCGGGCTGATGGGGCCGCGCCTATCCACCAGCTGCACCACCACGCATAGCCAATGGCAGCTCAGGCCGGCGTTGCGATCCACCGCTTCCCAGCGGTTGGCCGATTCCGAAAAACCGTACCAGCGCAAGGGCTTGTCCACCCCGGCCAACTGGGGCTCGGCTTGCTGGATGAACTGGCCCGCCATCAGGGCCTCGATGGATTCGATGCGCAGCACCCAATCAGCCCGCTCATCCACCTCGGGCAGAAGCTGGGGCGAGGTGCGCCGGGCGGAGGCCTCTTCGGTGGTCCGGGGGGCCATGGTGGGTTCGGGCATGGGTTCGTCCATGATTGGTTCCACCCGGGCCGGCACGGGCTCGGCGCGTC
>JAJTBM010000173.1 GCA_021286885.1 Rhodocyclales bacterium | reverse complement strand
AAAGCCGGCCCCTGCACATCCACCTGCACCTGATAGGGCTTGGCGCCGCTCCCCTTGCACTCGCCCCACACGGCTTCATCGTCCTGCCCGAGCAAGACCCACTTGGCCGGGGAACTCAGCCCCCGGGCGGCACTGACCGAAGCTGCGTCGGGGGCCAGCTGGATCACTTCTTCGCTACTGAGCTGCAACATGGCGATCTGCGTCCTCTGTTCTGTATCCGTTTTTGATAAACCCGGCAAATTGTAGTGAGCCGGCTTCTGCAACGGCGCGAGTTTTCAGGAATTGGCAGTCTGGCACTCGCCCGGCAGACAGGCCCACGCATGCAATTGCAAACAAATGTTTCCTGAAAACAAGACGCATTCATGTTGATTGCGTAACAAAACCGTCAAGATCCAATCCAGCACTCAACTCTTCCTGAAAATGTGCCGTTGCAGCCTAGAACCCGGGTTCGACATCCCCTGGGGAAAACCAGAACGGGCGCCTGCGCACCGTGTCCTAAGCTTGTAAAACCCCCCGGAGACTAGCCATGGACTCACCCTCACCCATGCTGGAAGAACACTTTCACCTACCCGGTGTACGCCCCATGCCCGCCACCCAGCCCTTCACCTGGCTGCGGCAAGGATGGGACGACATGCTTGAAAACCCCTGCGCCAGCCTACCCTACGGCGTTGTTGCTGCCGGTGGTGGCTTGATGTTGATCGAGGCCGCCGCAGAACAGCCCCACTGGCTGGGCGTGGTGCTTTCAGGCTTCTTCCTGGTGGGCCCCATCGGTGCCTGCGGCGTATACGAAATCTCGCGCCGGGCCAACATGGGGCACAAGGTTACGTTCCATCAGTCCCTGGGGGGACTCCTGCGCCATACCGAAGACCTGCTCTACTTCGGCCTCATGCTGATGATGGGCCTGTTCATCTGGGAACGCATCTCCGCCATTTTGTTTGCGCTGCTCTACAAGGGCGGCGGCAGCATTCCGTTTGGGCTGCTAACCCAGGAATTCATCACCAACCCGGACGCCCGCGCCTTCACCCTCGCCTATCTGGGCTTGGGCAGCGTGCTGGCCTGGAGCGTGTTCTGCATCTCGGCGGTATCGATCCCGATGCTGATGGAGCGGCGGGTGGATGTCTTCACCGCCATGGTGACCAGCGTGCAGGCGGTGCTGGGCAATCTGCGCTGCATGCTGCTGTGGGCCGCCCTGATTGTTGTTCTGACCAGCATCGGCTTTGCCACCCACATGGTGGGCATGGTGCTGATCTTTCCGCTACTGGGCCACGCCAGCTGGCGCGCTTACGAAGACCTGGTGAAATAGAGACCCGATCACCGCCCACCCAAGGCCGCCCAAGGCCTCGCCCCCCTCCTCCTCCCTCGCCGGCTCCGCGCCGGCTTTTTTTCGCCCCGGGCTGGCGGCGGGCAGCCGCTATAATCAATCCCCCACAGCGAAAGGATGAAGCATGGCCTGGGAACCCGACCGTTACCTGCAGTTTGCCGATGAGCGCCAACGCCCGGCCCTGGACCTGCTGCGCCACATCCCCGATGGGCCCACCCCCTGCCGCCAGGTGGTGGATCTGGGCTGCGGCCCGGGCAACCTGACGGGTCTACTGGCCCAGCGCTGGCCCGAGGCCCAGATATGCGGCATCGACAGCTCCGCCGCCATGCTCGCCCGGGCCCAGAGCCAGCACCCGGACAAACTCTGGCTCCAGGCCGACATCGCCCGCTGGGCCCCGGCCCCCGACGAACGCCCCGACCTGATCTTCTCCAACGCAGCCCTGCACTGGGTGGACGACCACGCCGAACTCTTCCCGCGCCTCCTCGCCCAACTGGCCCCGGGCGGTACCCTGGCGGTGCAGATGCCGGGCAACTTCGACGCCCCCTCCCATCGGCTGATCCGCGAACTGGCCGCCGAAGCCCCCTGGGCTGCGCGCATGGGCCAGGCCCGGATGGGCGCGATTCTGCCCATGGCCGACTACCACCGCATCCTGGCCCCCCATGCGCGCCGGCTCCAGCTGTGGGAAACCATCTACTGGCAGACCCTCAGCGGAGAACAGCCGGTGCTGGACTGGCTGCGCGGCACCACCCTGCTCCCCTATCTGGCGACCCAGGATGAAGCCGGCAAAGCCGCCTTCTGCGCAGCCCTCGCCCCACGCCTGGACGCCGCCTACCCACAGCGCCCGGACGGCCACGGCCAGAACTGCTGCCTCTTTCCCTTCCGTCGGGTCTTCCTGATCGCCCAGCGCTAAGGCCCCGCTCCGCCGTCGGTGAATGTTTCACGTGAAACATCCGCCCACCGCCTGCAGCCCATCCTTGTGTTCCACGTGAAACATCCTCCCGCCCTGCTGGCCCCCCTGAGTGCCGATCTGGCCCTGAGCATCTGCCCGGACCAGCCGGAGCGTTGCGAGCGCAGCGCCTACCAGGAAATCCGCAGCGGCCACAGCCCCAGCTTGGGCGACTATTACCGGCTGGATGGGGATTTGATGGCCAGCACGCTGGATGCCTTCGTGATCCACGAAACCCTGGCCCACATCCCGGCCCTGGAACACCCCTCCCCGCGCCGGGCTCTGATCCTGGGAGGTGGCGACGGAGGCTCGGCCCGGGAGTTGCTGCGCCACCGAAGCATCGAACACATCCTGATCGCCGAACTTGATCCTGCCGTGGTGGCCCACGTCCGCCAGCATCTGCCCCACCTGCCGGACGGCGCTTTCGACGATCCCCGGGTCGAACTCCGCTACGGCGACGCCGCCCGCACCCTGGCGGCCCTCACGTCCGAGCCTCCGACAGCCGCAGTGTTTGATCTGATCCTGTTCGACCTGTGCGCGGTGGACAACCCCGCCTGCGCCCATCTGCACACCGAAGATTTCTTCCGGGCCTGCGCCGCGCACCTGGCGCCCCAAGGCTGCCTGCATGTGCAACTCGGCTCGCCCTTTTTCCACGGCCCCCAGATCGCTGCCACCTGGCGCGCCCTGAACCAGGTCTTTCCCGATTGCCGCCCGGCCCTCATCAGCCTGCCCTTGTACGGAGGCCCCTGGCTGCTGGCCAGCGCCGGCCCGGCACGCCCCCAGCCAGATCTGAACCCACTGAACCAACTGGGCCAACGCCTGGCCCAAGGCCTGGATGCTCCCCACGCGCTGCGCTACTACAGCCCCGCCGTGCACCAGGCGGCCCGGGCCCTGCCCCCTTACGTCCTCCAACACCTTACGCCGTACGCCCCACTCTGAACCGATGATGCACCACACCCTGCCGCCCCTGCCCGAAGACAGCCTGGGCAACGCCCTCAAGATTTCCGCCGAACTGATCGCCCAGGTGGTCGAAGGCAGCACCCTCACCGATGCCCTGGCCGCCCTGGGCGCCAGCCAGCCCCAGCTCAGCCCCGGCACCCGGGGCGCCGTGCTGGATCTGACCTACAGCACCCTGCGGGACTGCGGGCGGCAGGATTTCATCCTCAGCAAGCTGCTCCACAAGCCCCTGCCCGAACCCATCCAGTCTTTGCTGCGGGTGGCCCTGCACCGGCTTGAAGTACGCCCCGAACAAGCCCACACCGTGGTGGACCAGGCGGTGAACGCCGCCGCCCATCTGCTCAAGGGCAACTTCAAGGGCGTGGTGAACGGGGTACTGCGCAATGCCCTGCGCCAGACGGACAGCCTGCGCGCCGCCGCCAATCAAGACATGATGGCCGAGCATCGCCACCCGGCCTGGTGGATCCGCCGCCTGCGCCAGCAATACCCGGACGACTGGCGCGACATCCTGCGGGCCGGCAACAGCCACCCGCCCATGGCCCTGCGGGTAAATGCGCTGCGCTCCGACATCGACGAGGTGCAAGAGATGCTCGCCGCCGCCGGCCACCCCACCCGGGAACTGGCCAACGGTGCCCTGGTGCTGGAACGCCCCGTCCCGGTTCAGCGCCTGCCGGGTTTTAGCGAAGGCTGCTACAGCGTGCAGGATGCCGGCGCCCAGGCGGCCGCCCGCTACCTGGATGTGCATGACGGCCAACGGGTACTGGATGCCTGCGCCGCCCCCGGGGGCAAGACCTGCCACATCCTCGAACAGGCCGATGTGCAGCTCACCGCCCTCGATACCGACCCGGCCCGGGCACGCCGCATCCGCGAAAACCTGGACCGCCTCGGGCTGGACGCCCAGGTCAAGGCGGTGGATTGCCGCCACGTGGAACAATGGTGGGATGGCCAAGCCTTTGACCGCATCCTGGCCGATCTGCCCTGCTCCGCCTCCGGGGTGGTGCGCCGCAACCCGGACATCAAGTGGCTGCGCCGCTCCGAGGACATCAGCCGGTTTGCCGCCCTCCAGGCCGAGATCCTGGACCAGCTGTGGCAGGTGCTCGCCCCGGGTGGCAAAATGCTTTATGTCACCTGCTCGGTGTTTGCCGAAGAGAACCATGCGCAGATCGCCGCCTTTGCAGACCGCCACCCGGACTGCCGCCGCCTGCCGATTGATGGTCAGACCGATTGCCAGTACCTGCCCTGCGCCGACCATGACGGATTTTTCTACGCCCTCGTCGAAAAGCAGGCCTGAGCGCCGCCGCTTCCTGCGCCAGGGCTCGGCCCTGGTGGCCGGCGCGTGCCTGCTGGGCCTTCAGGCGCCGGCCTGGGCGGCGGATGCCGAAATCCGCACGGCTAGTCTGACGCCCACCGATGAACTGTACGTGCTCAACGCCGACATCAACGCCGAGCTGAGCCCCCTGCTGGCCGACGTGGTGACCCGGGGGGTGTCGCTCTACTTCATCGTGGAATTCGAACTCACGGCGGGCCGCTGGTACTGGCTGGACGAAGAGGTGGCCAGCAAGACCCTCACCTACCGGCTCTCCTACCAGTCCCTCACCCGCCAGTACCGGCTCACCACCGGCGCCCTGCACCAGAACTTCAGCAGCCTGGATGACGCGATGCGCACCATGCTGCGCATCCGCAACTGGGGCATCGCCGACAAGGCCGCCCTCAAACCCGGGCGCAGCTACAGTGCCGCCCTGCGCTTCCGGCTGGATGGGGGCGAACTGCCCAAGCCCATCCAGGTGGGCGCCATTGGTCGCAAGGACTGGACCCTCGCCACCGAATGGCATCGCTGGGTGTATACCCCGGGCCGGGAAGGGAGCAAATGAGACCGACCGCCCTCGTGGTTGCTGCCGCCATGGCCGGCATCCTGCTGTTCCTGCTCGCCACCGCGAGCGCCAACACGCCCCTGTTTGCACGCAACTACACCCTGCTGCTGGCCCTCAACGGTGCCATTGCGCTGGGCCTCGCCAGCCTGGTGGGGGTGCAGCTGCGCAGCCTGTGGCGCGAGCACCGGGCCGGGATCTTCGGCTCCCGGCTCAAGCTGCGGCTGATGGCCACCTTTGCCGCCATGGCCGTGGTGCCCGGCGCCCTGGTGTACGGGGTGTCGCTCCAGTTCGCGGTCAAAAGCATCGAATCCTGGTTCAATGTGCGGGTGGATGCGGCCCTGGAAAGCGGCCTGCAACTGGGCCGCGCCACCCTGGATATTTTGCTCGGCCAGCTCAACGACAAGGCCCAGCGCATGGTGCTGGATCTGGAAAACGAAACCCAGATTCGCAGCCCCCTGCTCAACCAGCTGCGCGAGCAGAGCGGCGTTGAATCCGCCACCGTGTTTTCGGCCAACGGCCAGATGCTGGCCACTGCCGACACCCAGCTGGACGTGCTGATGCCCGAGCAACCCACCCCGGGCCAGCTGCGCCAGGCCCGCCAGAGCCGGGGCTACAAGGCCGTCGAAGCCAAGGGCGACGGGCTGGTGCTGCGGGTGATCCTGCCCATTCCTTCGCGCAGCCTGACCGACCCGCCCCTGCTCCAGCTTACCCAGGAAGTGCCCCACAGCTTCATCACCCACGCCGAAAGCGTGGAGGCCGTGCACCGGGATTACCAGGAGCTTTCGGTGGCCCGCAACGGCCTCAAGCGGATCTACACCCTAACCCTCACCCTCACCCTGCTGCTGGCCCTGTTTGCAGCGGTGGCGATTGCCTTTGTACTGACCCGGCGCCTGGCCGCGCCCCTCTACATCCTGGCCGAAGGCACCCAGGCGGTGGCCGCCGGCGACTTCAGCCCGCGCCAGGCCCTGCCCGCCCGGGACGAACTGGGCATCCTGACCCAGTCCTTCAACCGGATGACCCGCCAGCTTGAAGACGCCCGCGCCCAGGCCGACAAAAACCGGGCAGCGGTCGAGCGCAATCGGGCCTATCTGGAAGGCGTGCTCGCCAACCTTTCTGCCGGGGTGCTGGCCTTTTCGCCAGATGGGCTGCTGCGCGCCGCCAACCACGGCGCCATGACCATCCTCAACGACAAGCTGGAAGGCTACGAGCGGCTGCGCATCCAGGATTGGAACACCCACCCGGACTTTCGCAACGCGGTGCTGGCCGGCTTCGACAACCCCGAACCAGACTGGCACACCCAGATCGAACTCACCTTTGCCGACGGCCACGCCCAGACCCTGCTGCTGCACGGTACCCGCCTGCCCGACAGCACCGGGGGCGGGATGGTGGTGGTGTTCGATGACATCACCC
>JAJTBM010000172.1 GCA_021286885.1 Rhodocyclales bacterium | reverse complement strand
CAGGCTGAAGGTGAAGTTGTTGGGGTCGGTGGCGTTGACCGTGCTGTTGCTGGTGAGCCCGGCCAGGGTGTTGGAGAGCGTGTTCAGGGTGCTGGTGAAGTCGCTCAGCGCAAAGCTGGAGGTCTGGCTGACGGTGCCGCCGCCGTTCAGATTGAAGTGGGCCAGATCGCTGGTCAGATAGCTGACGCTGCCGCCGTTGTTCACATTGGCGTTGAAGTTGCCGATGGTGTTGGCGGTGATGGCGCCGTAGCTGGAGGCCGCGCCCCGGGGGTTGTTGTAGAAGGTGGCGCCGCCGGTCATGTTGTTGGCCACCAGCCGGCCTTCCACGTCGGAGGTGGACGTGAAGTTGCCGCTCACCACCGCGTTGAATTCGGTGAGGATGTCGGTAACGGAAAGCGGCGTGGCCTGGGCGGCGGCGGAAGCGATGAGGGCGCCCACGCCCAAGAGGGCGGACTTGATGGATTTGAATTGCATGATCTCTGCCTAGGGATTCTGTTAATTGTTACGGGCGCCTTGGGGGTGAAGCGAAAGCGACGCCTGCTTGATTTGGCCGAATCCTAACCCGTAGAAGGGCTTATGCCGTGTGTAATAGTCGGCATTGCAGATGTAACAGGCGGTAATTGTAAACTTCCCGGAAAGCCTCGCCAGTCGCGGGTCTTGGAGGATTTATGCGTATTTGATTGTTAAATTCGTTGAGCGTAGATAATGATTTATAGGTATTTGTAGGGGTGTTTTGCCTGATATGAATACGCATTTGGCGCCGAATTGAATGCCTTATGGTTTTTTGAATGACAGGCTGCCATGAAAAAACCCGCCGGGTGGCGGGTTTGGGCGGTGCGGCGTGGGGAGCGGCTCAGGCTTTGCGCCCGAGCCGGTAGAGGGCCACGCTGGCGAGAAAGTTGGGCTCGTCCAGAATGACCTTGTCTTCGTCGAAAGCCAGCCGCTCGTGGATCACAATGCCTTCCTGTTCGCACAGCACCTCGAAGTCGGCGATGGTGAAGAAGCGCACGTTGGGGGTGTCGTACCACTGGTAGGGCAGGTTCTTGGACACCGGCATGTGGCCGTTCAGGATAGCCTGGCGGTGGCGCCAGTAGGCAAAGTTGGGGAAGCTCACCACGGCTTCGCGCCCCACCCGCAGCATCTCGCGCAGGATGTCCTGGGTGTTGTGCATGGCCTGCAATGAAAGGCTCATGATGACGTGGTCAAAAAAGCCGTCGTCGAAGCCGGCCAGGCCCTGATCCAGGTCGATCTGGATCACGTTGATGCCGTTGCGCACGCAGGCCACCAGCCGCTCGGGGTTGTTCTCCACCCCGTAGCCCCGGATCTGGCGCACGGCTTTCAGGTGGCGCAGCAGGCTGCCGTCGCCACAGCCCAGGTCGAGCACCCGTTCGCCCGGTTCGATCCAGCTGGCGATCACGTCGTAGTCAAAGCGTTCCAAGCTCATGATGTTTCCTCAGAACCGGATGTTGTCGATGTAGGCACGCAGCACGGCGTGGTACTGGGGCTCGTCGAGCAGGAAGGAGTCGTGGCCGGCGGCGCAATCCACTTCGGCATAGCTCACGCGGCGGTCGCTGTGCATCAGGGCGTAGACGATCTCGCGGCTGCGGGCGGGGGAGAAGCGCCAGTCGGTGGAAAAGGACACCACCAGAAACTCGGCCTTGGCCCGGCCCAGGGCGGCTACCAGGTCGCCGTTGAAGTCGAAGGCGGGGTCGTAGTAGTCCAGCGCCTTGGTGGTGAGCAGGTAGGTGTTGGCGTCGAAGAAGCCGGCGAACTTGTCCCCCTGGTAGCGCAGGTAGGATTCGATCTCGAATTCCACGTCGTAGCTGAACACCGGCTTGTCGTGGCGCAGGGTACGGCCAAACTTCTGGCCCATGGCATCGTCCGACAGGTAGGTGATGTGGCCCACCATGCGCGCCAGGGCGAGGCCCCGGACGGGCACCACGCCGTGTTCGTAATAGTGGCCGCCGTGGAAATCCGGGTCTTTGAGAATCGCCTGACGGGCGACTTCGTTGAAGGCGATGTTCTGGGCGGTGAGCTTGGGGGCCGAGGCGATCACCAGGGCATGGGCCACCCGGTCGGGGTACTGGAGCGTCCAGGACAGGGCCTGCATGCCGCCCAGACTGCCGCCCACCACGGCGGCAAAGCGCCCGATGCCCAGCCGGTCGGCCAGGCGGGCCTGGGCCACCACCCAGTCTTCCACCGTCACGAAGGGGAAGTCTGCGCCCCAGGGCTTGCCGGTGGCGGGGTTGATGGATTTGGGCCCGGAGCTGCCATAACAGCCGCCCAGATTGTTAACCCCGATCACGAAGAAGCGGTTGGTATCCAGGGGCTTGCCTGGGCCTACCAGGTTGTCCCACCAGCCCACGGCGCCCGTGGTGGCGTCGATGCCGGCCACATGGTGGGAGCCGGACAGGGCGTGACAGACCAGCACGGCGTTGCTGCGCTCGGCGTTCAGCTGACCGTAGGTTTCATAAACCAGATCGTATTCGGGCAGGGCGCCCCCGCTCTTGAGGGGCAGGGGCTCGGTGAAGTGGGCGGTTTGAGGCGCCACGGTTCCGACAGATTGTGCGTGCATCGTTCTCTCGTTCCAGAAACGAAAAACCCAGTCGGCGGACGGTCGCGGACTGGGCTGCCGTCGCTTTAGCCGTATTTTTAAAGCGCCCGCAAGCTGAAGGGTTCAAATCGGCGCTATGGGCAACAGAGTAGCGCGAGGGCCGGTCGCAAGTCAAACCGGCCCCCGCGCCGGGCGGGCGTTTGGGGCCTTGAGCCCGCGTTTGCGCTCATGCCTCAGAGCTTCTCGACGGCCTCGCGCACCTTGTCCGGCTCCTCCAGCTTGAGCAGGCGCTGCACCTTGGCGGTCAGATCCAGACTATCGGCCCGCAGGATCTCCTGCTTGACCTCCAGAATCTGGGCCGGGTGCATGGAGAAGTGGCGCAAGCCCATCCCGATCAGCAGCCGGGCGCAATCCGGGTCGCCGGCCATTTCGCCGCACACCGAGACCGGAATCCCGGCCTTGGCCCCCGCCTGGATGGTCTGGTGAATCAGGCGCAGCACGGCGGGGTGGAGCGGGTTGTAGAGGTGGGCCACCGCTTCGTTGCCCCGGTCGATGGCGAGGGTGTACTGGATCAGGTCGTTGGTGCCTATCGACAAAAACTGCAGCCGCTTGGTGAAGGCCCCCAGGCACAGGGCCGCCGCCGGGACTTCGATCATGCCGCCCACGGGCACGTGCTCGTCGAACTTGATCTTGCGTTCGCGCAGCTGGGCCTTGGCCTTTTCGAGGAGGACCAGGGTCTGGTCGATCTCGGTGCTGCTGGCGAGCATGGGGATCAGGATCTTGAGCTTGCCGTAGTGGCTGGCCCGTAGTAGGGCGCGCAGCTGGGTCAGGTACATCTTGGGCTCGGCCAGGCAGTAGCGGATCGCCCGCAGCCCAAGGGCCGGGTTGTCCTCCCGCTGGGTGGCGCCTTCGAGTTCCTTGTCGGCGCCCACGTCGAGGGTGCGCACGGTCACGGGTCGGCCCGCCATGGTCTTGACCACCGTGCGGTAGGCTTCGAACTGCTCGTCCTCGTCGGGCCAGGTGTCGCGGCTCATGAACAGGAACTCGGTGCGGAACAGGCCGATGCCGTCGGCTTCCACGCCCTTGGCCTGTACGGCGTCGGGGGGGAGTTCGATGTTGGCCAGGAGCTGCACCTCTTCGCCGTCCAGGGTGGCCGGGCGCATGGACTTGAGGCGCTTGAGCTTGGAGCGTTCGAGTTCCAGCTCGGCCTTGCGCAGCCGGTACTCTTCGAGCACCCGCTCGTCGGGATCGACGATCACCACGCCCCGGGTGCCGTCCACGATCAGCATCTCGTCATCCTTGATGACGTGGCGGATGTGGCGCAGGGCCACCACGGCGGGGATGGACATGCTGCGGGCGACGATGGCGGTGTGGCCGGTGGGGCCGCCCACGTCGGTGATGAAGCCCGCCACCGCGTGATCCTTGAAGCCGATGGTGTCGGTGGGCGAAAGGTCGTGGGCCACGATGATGGTGCCCAGCCCATCTTTGCGCTTGGGCGGCAGGTGGCCGGGGTGGCCCAGCAGCACCTTCACCACCCGCTCGACGATCTGCACCACGTCGGCCTTGCGCTCGCGCAGGTAGGGGTCTTCGATGGCCTCGAACTGGTCGACCAGCTGCTCCATCTGCTGCACCAGGGCCCACTCGGCGTTGGCCCGGCGGGTGCGGATCAGCTGTTCAGCCGCATCAACCAGCATCGGGTCTTCGAGGAACATCAGGTGCAGCCCGACGAAGGCGTCCACCTCGCTGGGGGCGGCGCCGGTCAGGGTGGCGTTTTTAAGGCCGGTCAGCTCGGCCTTGACGGTGGCCACCGCCGAGTGGAGGCGGGTGACTTCGGACTCCACGTGCCGGGGGGCAATCGTGAAGTGGGCGACTTCGAGCAGCGCATGGGACACCAGATGGGCATGGCCGATGGCGATGCCCTGGGATACGGCCAGGCCGTGTACGGCGAAACTCATGGAGCACCTCCGGCTGGGAGATTACTCGCCTTCCCCGAACTTGTCGGCGATCAGGGCGAGGATGGAGGACATGGCGGTGTCGGCGTCTTCGCCCTCGGTTTCGATGCTGATGGTGGTGCCCTTGGCGGCCGCCAGCATCATGACGCCCATGATGCTCTTGGCGTTCACCCGACGGCCATTGCGCTCAAGCCAGACATCGCTCTTGAAGCTGCTGGCGGTCTGGGTGAGCTTGGCGGAGGCGCGGGCGTGGAGGCCCAGCTTGTTGATGATTTCAGCGTCCTGGCGCGGCATGGTGTGAGCTTTCGGTTATTGGTCTTGGTAGAAGCGTGGTGGTTAGCGGATGTGGATGACACCTTCGCAGGCGCCCGCCACGGTTTTCTTGACCAGCACCTCCATGCTGCGTTCCCGGTAAGTCAGGGCCCGCAGCAGCATCGGGAGGTTGACCCCCGCCACGATCTCCACCCGCCCGGACTCGCGCAGCTTGAGGGCGATGTTGGCGGGGGTCGCACCGAAAATGTCGGTGAGGATGAGGGCGCCGCTTCCCTCGTCCACCAGCCCGAGCAGACGCCGGGCCAGGGGCAGTACGTCGAGGGGGTCATCCTGGCTGGCAACGCCGAGCTGGAGCAGCTGGGGCTGGCGCCGGTTCATGACGTGGCTCGCGCACTGGATGAGGGATTCGCCCAAACTCCCGTGGGTGATGAGGAGAATGCCGATCATCATCCCATTCTATCCCAAGGGCGTCGGGACAAAAGCCCGAACAGACCCGGGAAATCGGGCCTGGCGGCCCTTTTGCAGGGGGCTCGGGGCGTGGGGCCCCGGCCTTTAGTCCACCACGCTATCGAACTTCACGCCCTCGCCGGGCTGGAGCCGGTCGCGCAGGGCTTGGGTGACCTGGATGTGGCCTTCGGCATCCACCCGCAGGGCGTGGTCGATGCCGAAGCGGCGGGCGTATTCGCGCCAGCGCTCGCCCCCCAGGTAAACCGGCTTGCTCGCCGCATCCGACAGGGTGCCCGCGTGGGCGCGGGGGGTGATGAGGATGGTGACGGCTTCGGTGCCCCGGGCGGGCTGGCCGGTGCGCGGGTCGATCAGGTGGCAGTAGCGCACCCCGTCCAGCTCGAAGTAGCGCTGGTAGTCGCCCGAGGTGCCAATCGCTTCGCCATCGCGCAGGGGCAGGGTGGCGAGGGGGCGCGGCTCCCGGGGGTGCTGGATGCCCACCCGCCAGGGCTGGTCGCCCTTGCTGCCCAGGGCCATGACGTTGCCGCCGATGTTGATGAGGGCGTTATTCACCCCCCGGGCGTGCAGGATCTCGGCGGCCCGGTCGAGGGCATAGCCCTTGCCGTAGCCGCCCAGATCCAGCTTGACCGCCGGGTTGCGGCTGCTCACGGTGTTGTCGTCGCCGATTTGCAGGTCGGCCATTTGCGGCTTGGCCCGGATCAGGGCCGCCAGGGCGCTGGGGTCGGGGGTGACGGGCTTGAAGGTGTCGGTGTGAAAGCCCCACAGGGCGATCAGCTGGCCCAGGGCCGGGTCAAACAGTTCGTCGCCAGTGGCTGCGATGCGCTGGGCGTCGCGCAGCATGGCGGCCAGTTCGGCTGATACGGGAATGTGCTGCTTGCCGGCGGCAATCGCGGTGTTGAGGGTGGTGAGTTCGGAGGGCTCCCAGGCGTGGTAGGCCCGGTGCAGCCGGTCGAACTCCCGTAGTACCTCGCCCACGGCGGCCCGGCTCTCGGTTTCGGAGGCGTCCCAGGTGAGGATCTCGACCCGGGTGCCAAACACATAGGATTCCTGCTGATGGATGCTTTCCCGGCCGCAGCCGGCCAGCAGCAGGGCCACCGCCCCCAGCAGGGCGGCAAGGGGACGGTGGAGGGCGGGTTTCATGGGTGGGCGTTTGTGCTCGCGCTGGCTTCCAGGGCGTCGATCACTGCGCCCGGCACGTCAAAGCCGGTCTGGGCGGTGATCTCCACCATGCAGGTGGGGCTGGTGACGTTGATCTCGGTGAGCCGGTCGCCGATCACGT
>JAJTBM010000171.1 GCA_021286885.1 Rhodocyclales bacterium | reverse complement strand
ATGCAAGAGCAAACCACCTCCCCGCCCGGGGTAGTACAGATCCTGCGCCCGGGTAACGAAACCCTTGGAGCAGGACAATTCAAACACAAACCCCGCTCAAAGCGGGGTTTGTGACGAACAGACGAACGCGTCGCAGGCCGTAGCTTAGATGCGTTCGAAGATCGCGGCAATACCCTGACCGCCGCCGATGCACATGGTCACCAGGGCGTAACGACCGCCAGTGCGTTGCAGCTCATACACGGCCTTGGTGGCGATGAAGGCGCCGGAGCAGCCCACCGGGTGACCCAGGGCGATGGCGCCGCCGTTGGGGTTGGTCTTTTCCGGGTCCAGGCCCAGGCAGCGCATGACGCTCAGGGCTTGGGCAGCGAAGGCTTCGTTGGATTCAATCACGTCGATCTGATCCAGGCTCAGGCCAGCCTTCTTGAGGGCCAGCTTGGAGGCGGGGATCGGGCCTTCGCCCATCACGTCGTTGGGCACACCAGCCAGGGCGTAGGACACCAGACGGGCCATGGGCTTGTAGCCGGAATTCACAGCGGCGGTAGCGTCGGCCAGCACGAAGAAGGCTGCGCCGTCGTTGATGCCGGAAGCGTTACCAGCGGTGACGGTGCCGTCCTTCTTGAAGGCGGGCTTCATCTTGGCCAGGGCTTCCATAGTGACGCCACGCTTCAGGTGCTCGTCGGTGTCGAACACCACTTCGCCCTTGCGGGTTTGCTTCACGATGGGAACGATCTGGGACTTGAAGCGGCCTTCGTCGATGGCCAGGGCGGCGCGGCGCTGGGATTCGACAGCAAAGGCATCCTGCTCTTCACGGGTGATGCCGTGCTTGGCCGCCAGGTTTTCAGCGGTGATGCCCATGTGGCCAACGCCAAAGGGGTCGGTCAGCACGGCAACCATGCTGTCGATGGCCTTGGTGTCACCCATGCGGGCGCCGGTACGCAGGGCGGGCATGAGGTAGGCAGCCTTGGACATCACTTCGACACCGCCACCGATACCGAAGTCGGCATCGCCCAGCATGATGCTCTGGGCGGTGGAGACGATGCTCTGCAGGCCGGAGGAGCACAGACGGCTCACCTGCATGGCCACGGATTCCATCGGCAGGCCAGCCTGGATGGAAGCCACGCGGGACACGTAAGCGTAGCGGGAGTCGGTAGGCATACAGTTGCCCACGGTGACGTAGTTGATCAGCTGGGGATCAACTTCGGAGCGGGCAATGGCTTCCTTCATCACGATGCCGGCCAGCTCGCTGGCGTCGAAATCGGCCAGGGAACCACCAAAGGCACCAACAGCAGAACGCACTGCACTCAAAACCACAACTTCACGATTAGCCATTTGGACTCCTCCTCAAAAAAGCTGCTGTATCAATTGCCCACCCAACCTGCGACACCCAGCAGGGCCATCAGCAGGAAAGCCAGAACCAGCGTGCGCCAGATCAGGCCTATGGTACTTTGCATGAAATCGGCATCGGCATCGTCACCAATCCCCATTTCAGGCCGCTCCAGCACCTCGCCAGACTCATGGATGGGCATGCCCAGGCGTACGCCCAGGGCTCCACCACCGCTGGCCAGCAGGATGCCCGCTGCCTTGTCGGTCCATTGATTGGCTTGGGCACGCCAACAATAGACCGCATCTTCAAAATCGCCCACCACCGAAAAAGCCGCTGCGGTCAAACGCAGGGGAACCCAGTCGAGAATGGCAAATGCACGGGCGGCAAAATCGCCAAAACGCCCAAAATCAGGGCTGGTGCGTGCGCCCCACTCCTCGTTCAGGAAGCAGGCCAGCCGGTACAGAATCGCGCCACTGGGCCCCGGCAGCAAGAGATACCAGAAAATTACGCCAAACACGTTACGGTGTGCGGCTACCAGCGCCTCTTCAATGGCCAACCGAGCTACTTCGCTGGAACTGGAGTGATCGTGGGTACGCCGCCGCCACTCGCCGATCAGCTGCCGCGCCCGGGGCAGTTCGCCCATGCGCAGCGCCAGCTGGATATCGGTGAAGTAGTGGCTTACCTGCCGGAAACCCATGGTCAGGTAAAGCACGATCACGTTGAAGGCCACCCCCAGCAGGGGTTGCACATGCCAAAGAATGAAGAACACGAAGGCTGCGGCAAAGCAGCAGCCCAGCACGGCCACCCACCAGGCCACCGTTCCGTGGCGCGCTTCGCCATCATTGAAGCGGTCTTCCAGAAAAGCAGCAAAGGCGCGTAGGGGTGCATGCACGACACGCGCCACGGGCAGGGGACGAAGTTGCTCCAGGAGCAAGGCAAGTATCAATGAAAACAGGGTCATACTCTGGGGGCCTGTTGCAGCCCTCATGAATAAAAGCTATCGGGATTCGTCACAATACCATCAAACGGGACAGTCTGTAACACGCTGACCTCAGCGACTCAAAAAGCGATAGAGGCTAACCAGCATCCCGGCTGTCGCTCCCCAGATAAAGTAGTTACCATACGGTATCGTATGGTAACTGCGCAAGCCCCCCCGCACTTCGAGTTGGGCCTGCTGGTGATGGGCCGGGTCGAGTAAAAATGCCAAAGGCACCTCAAACACTTCAGCCACCTCGAAGCTGTCCGGTGTCAGCACAAAAGGGGGATACACCAACCCCACCACGGGGCTGACACAAAATCCCGTGCCGGTACGATAGTCAGGCAAACGGCCAAGGACTTCGATCCGCTCGGCCGCCAGGCCGATTTCTTCGTGGGTTTCGCGTAGCGCGGTCGCGCAGACATCCGGGTCATGGGGCTCCACCCGCCCACCCGGAAAGCTGATTTGCCCCGGATGGTGGTGCAGATGCTCGGTGCGCCGGGTCAACAAGATGCTTGGCCCTTCCTGGCGCAACACCACGGGCACCAGAACCGCAGCGGGTCTCAGGGGGCGGTCGCTCAGACCTTCTTCTACTGGAGGATCGTAGTGGACATCAGAACGGGCAAAAGCCGCACGCAACCAATGGGCGGCATCTTCAGGGGTATCGGGCAGCAAGCAGCCTCCCAGGCTCAGTAACGCTGACGCAGCACCATGGTGTTTCCATCGCGCCGCATCTCCATCCGGTTCAGAAAACTCATGCCCAACAGAACGAAAGGCATGTCGGCCCCATGCACGATACCATCCACGTTGCGCAAGGTCACATCCCCCACCTGGACGGTATCCAGCTTGACACGCCAGGCCTGCACAACGCCATTGGCGGTCTGGAGGCTGGCGGGCTGGGCTTGGGTCAGGCTGATGCCCGCCCGTAGCGCATCGGCCCGCCCCAGAGACACAAAGCTTGCGCCCGTATCCACAAAAAAGCGCATCTGGATACCATTCACGCTGCCCGGTGCATGAAACTGTCCCTGGCTGTCAGCGGTGAGATACACGGCGGTACGACTGGCGCCACTTTCCACCCGCACACTTTGCTGGCCCAACACCAACTGCTGCCGCCGACCGTCCATCAACAGACTGACGCTCTCTCCATCCAGGGCAATGACCTTCACCCCTTCAGGTGTCTGCGTTCCGACTGCCACCAAACGAGGCGCGCCCCCATTGATGACCAACAAGGCCTTGCCGGGGAAAATTCCCGCCAAGGCCACTTCCGTCGCCCAGACGGGCACGGCCGCTCCCAGCAACATCCCCAGACACCACAACACGCCCCTTCGGCACCAGGGGCGAAAATGCACGGCTTTGGTCATTCTTCAGGCCCGGTATGAAAACCCAGGCATTCTGCCCATTCTGTCATATGACACCAAGCCCTTACCTTCACTAGGTGGCCACCAGCATCAACTGTTCCAGCTCATGGGTCAGCATCCGGGCATGCAGCACAAAATAGCGGTGCAGCTCCATGTATTTAGGGATGCATGCTCCCACATCGTCACAGGCCCGCACCTCGTCCCGAATGCGTACCAACAACAGACGCAGGCTGTGGGCGCGAATGTCGATATCCAAGTAACCATGGGCCAGCTGCCCCCACAGGGGATCATTGGCAGGCGGCACCCCAGGCGCACTCACCAATTCGCCCGCTGGCTCCGCTGCCGGGCGCGCACTCCCCCCCTGAAGGGCATCGAGCGCATGGCGATAACGCCATAAATCAGCCACCGCCACGCCCAGCAGCTGGCTCACAACGGGTAGGCTCAAGCCTTCGTTGAACAGGGACAAAATCTGCCACTCCAGACCACGTGTAAACGGCATTCCCGGCTCTCCCGCCCACTGGAGGTCGGGAATGGGTTGGCTGGCGAGTCGCTCCAGATGAATCCGCACCCGAAACCCGAGGGCGGGCAGGTGCTGCCAGGTATCTGTGGTCACGGCAATGTCGCCGCCCCCGAGCCCAAATCGCAGCCAGCTGCCCCGCTGGCTGGCCTGACATACCCAGAGATCCAGCAGTTTTTCATCGGGATTGAGCTCGCAATCATGCACCAACCAAGGGGTTTCGATACCCAGCACTTGGGACCACAACGATGTTGCATCCATGTTTCACCTCTCTTATCGTGGCTGCGGGACAGGGCGGCCACTTTGGCAACCGTTTGGTAACACGGTTTAACCAAAAAATATTTACAAGGAGATGTATAGCAAAAAACAAACCGAAAAACCGAGTTTTTCAGTCAGAAATTTTATTCTTTTTATTCAATGCGTTAACAAGGAACGAATGTTTAATTGCTGATGAGGTGCAACAGAAAGTTTTGTTAACAAGCCGACACACTCCCAAAAACACAAAGGCGCCCAACAGGGCGCCTTCAGATCGGAATGACAGTGGGTTTGACTGCCAACTGCAGCCGGCTGCCAACCTACTCTACCAGCACGGGCAGAGCACCTTCATGGGTAACGTAGTACAAGGCAAAACCATACACACTGAAAATCGCCAGATGATGGCGAATCTGTGCATGATTTTCGGGAAGCGCAGCTTGGCCCTGGGATTTGGCAACTGCGTGCTGCAGCACTGCCAGCACGCGGTCTGCGTCATCACCTCCGGCCAAGCTGGCAAGCGCGGAGACATCGAGCCCAAGAATGGACGCGCAAGCGCGGATCACCGACAGGATGGCCGGCCCGTAGGAGGCTGCAAAATCGATGCAAAACAACACATCATCGAAGGCTTCGATCTTTTCGGGCAGAAACTGATGCTGCAGGGGCTTGTTCGACAAACCACTCCCACCCATCGAGGCGCACAAACATGTCCTCGGCCATGGCCATGCTCAAGGGATTGATGCGCTCCGGAGCGTTGGCTTCAAGTTCGCGATAGGAATCCAGAATTTCATACATTGTGCGTGCATCCAAGACAGGGAATGGAGTCTGTCAAACCACAGGGCGACAGGCGGCGACCATGACTTGGCGAAACTCATGACCCGGCAGTTTGATGCCGGGGCCGTAGCTTCGCCTTGATGCTGCACAACTTGGGCAGAGAGGTGGCAGAGCACCCGCCCGCGCGGCCAGCCTACTTGCTTTCCGACGAAAGACTACCCATGGCCAACAGCGCGGCAGGTTTATCTTGGCCAGCGGCGCCAAGGGTACGCGGCGCAGCATCTTTCAAGGAAGGTGCCGCCGTCTGCACCTGACCGGCTTTACCCGAATCATCCAGAGAGAAAACAGCCGAAGCAGCCAACAGCATGATCGCTACCGCAGATTTACGCATTTTGAGCCCCTGTATTTGTATGAAAAATTCCCCATATTTGGATGGATAATTTTAAATACAAAAAAAATAACAAATTCACGACAGTATTTAGTTTAGCGCCAGCGACGCGCCCACCAAACCATTCTTTTTGAATATGGATACTGCATTGCAGCAATCATGCCACAAACACAAAAATGACACCTGACAAAGTCAATAAAAATTCATTATGAATTAATTAAGGCGCCAAATAGTAATCGGTGCTGCGAAATGCGGTGCGCGTCCATTCACGATGCATGCATTCCATAAATACGCTGATGAGCTAAACGCCTCGCTGAAAACCCGCGCCAGAGCAGGTTTTAGCCTGCAGAATCACAAGAACCTTCAAAAACAATCAATCAGATTGCATTTTTAATTCAATTCTTTTGTTTCGGGCGCTTCTGCACCATGAAGCTCATGCTACCCCCAGAAGATTGCATTTAGCAAAGACTATCCCCCTAAGAAGCGTGGTTTTTTACACACAAATTTTTAAATGCCATATTTTGGTGCCCAAATCTTTGTGCAGCGCACACAAATGATGCGCTGAACTCCCCGGGATCTTCCGGCTCCAAAGCTAAACACAGTAAACGGAACACTCCATGCACCACACCCCCCTCATCACCCTGCTGGCCGTCGGCCTGGGCCTGGCGCTCTTGCTCGGACTCATCATGGCGCGTCTGCGTCTGCCGCCCCTGGTGGGCTATCTGCTCGCCGGGATCGCCATTGGCCCGGCTACCCCCGGCTTTGTGGGCGACCTGGAGCTGGCTGCCCAGCTGGCCGAGATCGGGGTCATCTTGCTGATGTTCGGGGTGGGGCTGCATTTTTCGCTGGATGACTTGCTGGCGGTGCGCCACATCGCCGTCCCCGGCGCGCTGGTGCAGATTCTGGTGGCCACTCTGCTGGGCCTGGGGCTGGCCCTGGTGTGGGGCTGGACGCCCGGTGCCGCG